>NZ_DAMAGB010000005.1:0-200017 GCF_031995485.1 Janthinobacterium sp. | reverse complement strand
GAATCATCTCGCCAGAAAGCTTGCTCAAGGCCACCATGGGAAGCTTTCCACACTTGATGGTGACATAGCCAAATTCTATACCAGCGGGCATGTGTCGCAAACGTTCAAGACGCCGATTTTGCGCGGCGGCACAGTATGCATATCCCACCACAGGAGATCGCCATGCCAGCCAAGCCACGCCAGATTATCGACCTGCCCGGACCGCGCCCGTGGCCCCTGCTCGGCAACCTGCCGCAACTGTCGCCCACCAGCATGCACCGCCAGGTGGAGGCGTGGGCCAGGCAATATGGCCCGCTGTTCGCCATGCGCTTTGCCCGCACGCCGGTGCTGGTGATCGCCGACCATGCGCTGGTTGCCGGCGTGCTGCGCGATCGTCCCGATGGCTTCCGGCGCCCGTCGGTCACGGCGAAGGTGTCGATGGAAATGGGTGGCACCCCCGGCATCCTGCTGGCCGAGGGCACAAGCTGGCGCGACCAGCGCCGCATGGTCATGGCCGCGCTGGCGCCACACGCCGTCAAGGCATATTTTCCAGCGCTGCTTGCCACCAGCCTGCGCCTGCGCGAACGCTGGCGCCAGGCCGCGCGCACCGGCACCAGCATCGCCCTGGCCGATGACCTGAAACGCTACAGCATTGACATCGTCGCCGGACTGGCCTTCGGCACCGGCGTCAATACCATCGAGCACGGCGAGCATGCGCTGCAACGCCATATGGAAATCATCCTGGCCGGCGTGGCGCGCCGTTCGATGGCGCCGTTTCCGTACTGGCGCTACCTGAAGCTGCCGCAAGAGCGCCAGCTCGGCACCAGCATCGCCGCGCTGAGCGTAGCGGTCGACGCGCTGATCGCCGACGCACGTACGCGCCTGGCCACCGATCCGGTGCGCCGCGCGCGTCCCGCCAACCTGCTGGAGGCCATGTTGTGCGCGGCGCAGGAGGAAGGTAGCGGTATCGGCGACGATGCCGTGGCCGGCAATGTCGCCACCTTGCTGCTGGCGGGTGAAGAGACCACCAGCAGTACGCTGGCGTGGCTGCTGTATCTGCTGCACGGCAACCCGGCCGCGCTGCAGCAGGCGCGCGACGAAGTGCGGCGCGTCGCGCCCGATCCGGCAGCAGTCACGATCGAACAGATCGATGCGCTCGACTATCTCGACGCCTGCGCCCAGGAAGCGCTGCGCCTGAAACCGGCCACGCCCTTTATTCCTCTGGAGGCCTTGCGCGACAGCGTGGTGGACGATGTGGCGGTGCCGCAAGGCGGCCTGGTATGGTGCGTGATGCGCCACGACAGCATGGACGACAGGCATGTGCAGAACGGCAGCGATTTCGATCCCGCGCGCTGGCTCAGGCAGGGTGCCGGCGCGATCAATAAACAGGTCTCGATGCCGTTCGGCGCCGGCCCGCGCACCTGCCCGGGGCGCTATCTGGCGCTGCTGGAAATCAAGGTGGCGTGCGCCATGCTGCTGGCCAGTTTCGAGATCAACAGCATCGATACCGCCGACGGCAGGGAGCCGCAGGAATCGATGGGATTTACCATGTCGCCGGTGGGTTTGCGCATGACGCTGCACGAGCGGGTGGCATAGCCATAGTTGCTTGATGCTTGCCGCGAGGACAGAAAATAGCGGATGCGCGTACTGGCACTAAGATGGTGGCGACCGGGCTTTTCAAGGTGATAGAGTTCAGAGGTGTATAGGCATGAGGTCTTTCCTGAACCATCACTCAACTGCAGGAGCATACAAATGAGCAACGACAAAAGCGCGGGACAATGTCCATTCAGCCAGTCCAGGACTGCCGGCACCACCAACCGCGACTGGTGGCCCGATCAACTGCGCCTGGACCTGCTGCACCAGCACTCGGCCAAGTCCGATCCCATGGGCGCGAACTTCGACTACCGCAAGGAATTCAATACACTGGACCTGGCCGCCGTCAAGCGCGACCTGGCCGCCGTGATGACCGATTCGCAGGACTGGTGGCCGGCCGATTTCGGCCACTATGGCGGACTGTTCATCCGCATGGCCTGGCACAGCGCGGGCACCTATCGCACCGGTGACGGCCGCGGTGGCGCGCGCCGCGGACAGCAGCGCTTCGCGCCGCTGAACAGCTGGCCCGACAACGTCAGCCTGGACAAGGCGCGCCGCCTGATCTGGCCCGTCAAGCAGAAATACGGCCGCAAGATTTCGTGGGCCGACCTGATCATTTTGACCGGCAACGTGGCGCTGGAAACCATGGGCTTCAAGACCATCGGCTATGCCGGTGGCCGCGTCGATACGTGGGAACCGGACCAGGATGTGTACTGGGGCCGTGAAACCACCTGGCTCGGCGGCGACCTGCGCTATGCGCACGGCAGCCCCGGCGTCGACAAGGATGGCGGCGTGCTGGTCACCGACGACGATGCCGATGGCGACGTGCACAGCCGCAAGCTGGAAAACCCGCTGGCGGCCGTCCAGATGGGCCTGATCTACGTGAATCCGGAAGGTCCGGATGGCAATCCCGATCCGCTGCTGGCGGCGCGCGATATCCGCGACACGTTTGCGCGCATGGCCATGGACGACGAAGAAACCGTGGCCCTGATCGCAGGCGGCCACAGCTTCGGCAAGACGCACGGCGCCGGTCCGGCGGACAATGTCGGCCCCGAGCCGGAAGCGGCGGACCTGGCCGCCCAGGGTTTCGGCTGGCATAACAAGTTTGGCAGCGGCAAGGGTGGCGACACGATTACCAGCGGCCTGGAAGTGACCTGGACCAAGACGCCGGCGCAGTGGAGCAACGACTTCTTCGAGCACCTGTTCGGCTTTGAATGGGAACTGGGCAAGAGCCCGGCCGGCGCCCACCAGTGGTTCGCCAAAGGCGCGGAAGCTTCCATTCCGCATGCGCACGACGCGTCGAAAAAACTGGTGCCGACCATGCTGACCACCGACCTGGCCTTGCGCGTCGACCCGGCCTACGAGGCGATCTCGCGCCGCTTCCTGGCCAACCCGGACCAATTCGCCGACGCGTTTGCGCGCGCCTGGTTCAAGCTGACGCACCGCGACATGGGACCGAAATCGCGCTATCTGGGCAGCGAAGTGCCGGCCGAAGAGTTTATCTGGCAAGACCCGGTGCCGGCGCTCGACCACCCGCTGATCGACGCCGCCGATATCGCCGCACTGAAGGCGTCCATCCTGGCTTGCGGCCTGAGCGTATCGGAACTGGTGTCGACCGCGTGGGCGTCGGCCTCGACCTATCGCGGCTCCGACATGCGTGGCGGCGCCGATGGCGCGCGCGTGCGCCTGGCGCCGCAGAAGGACTGGGCCGTCAACCAGCCGGAACAATTGAGCAAGGTACTGGCGGCGCTGGAAAAATTGCAGGGCGAGTTCAACGGCAAGGCGACCGGCGGCAAGCGCGTGTCGCTGGCCGACCTGATCGTGCTGGCCGGCGCTGCCGCTGTCGAACAGGCCGCCAGCCTGGCCGGCCATACGGTCACGGTGCCGTTTACGCCGGGCCGCACCGACGCCACGCAAGAGCAGACCGATGTGGAGTCGTTCGAGGTGCTCGAACCGATCGCCGACGGCTTCCGCAATTACCAGAAAACGCGCTACGCCGTGCCGGCCGAAGCGTTGCTGGTGGACCGCGCGCAGCTGCTGACTTTGACCGCGCCCGAGATGACCGTGCTGGTGGGCGGCCTGCGCGTGCTGGGCGCCAACAGCCCGCAGCGTGACGCGGGTGAATTCACCACCCGTCGCGGCACGCTCAGCAACGATTTCTTCGTCAAGCTGCTCGACATGGGCACGGTGTGGAGCGCCACCTCGGACGCCGCCGAAGCCTTCGAAGGCCGCGACCGCAAGACGGGCGCGGTGCAATGGCGCGCCAGCCGGGTCGACCTGGTATTCGGCTCGAACGCGCATCTGCGGGCGATTGCCGAAGTGTATGGCAGCGCCGACGGCGAAGCACAATTCGTCGGCGACTTCGTGGCGGCATGGAGCAAGGTGATGGAACTGGGACGCTGATCCAGCCCATCAGCGGCGCATCAGAACACCTGGTGCGTCGGACGCAGGACGATTTCATTGATGTCCACATCGGCCGGCTGCTCGATGGCAAACGCAATTGCGCGCGCCACCGATGCGGCCGGTATCGCCTGCTTGTAGAAGTCGAGCACGGTATCGGTCGCCGTGCCCGAGGTGCTGTGTTTCAGGTCGCTGTCGACGGCGCCCGGGGCGATCGAGGTCACGCGGATCTTGTCGCCCACTTCCTGGCGCAGCCCTTCCGAAATCGCCGAGACGGCAAACTTGGTCCCCGAATACACGGTGCCGCCCGGCGCAAACACTTTTACGCCAGCCACCGAACTCAGGTTGATGATATGGCCGCTTTCCTGCGCCAGAAAGCGCGGCAGCGCGGCGGCGATGCCGTACAGCGTGCCTTTCAGATTGACGTCGATCATCGCATCCCACTCGTCGGTATTGACCTCGGACATGGGGCGGATCGGCATCAGTCCCGCATTGTTGATCAGCACGTCAAGGCGGCCGAAATCGGCGACAGTCGCCGCCACCACGGCCTCGACCTGGCGCTTGTCCGTCACATCCATCTGGTAGGCGCGGGCGCTGCCGCCTTCGGCAGCGATGCTTGCCACCACTGCATCGAGCTTGTCCTTGCGGCGTGCGGCAATCGCCACCTTGGCGCCGCGGCTGGCCAGCAGGCGCGCCACTTCCGCGCCGATGCCGGTGCTGCCGCCGGTAATCAATACGACTTTGCCTTCGATATTATTGTTCATGCTGCTTCCTTTGCTTGAGTTGTGCTTTCCGCATATGCGGGGTAGTCGGTATAGCCGGCTTCGCCGCCGCCATACATGGTGGCCGGCTCGACCGCGTTGAGCGGCCAGCCGTTGGCGATACGCGCCGGCAAATCGGGGTTGGCGATAAACGGGCGGCCAAAGCCGATCAGGTCGGCCAGGCCTGCGGCCACCAGGCGCGCGCCGCGTTCGGCCGTATAGCGCCCGGCGTACAGGATGCGGCCGCTGAAGGCCTGGCGCACCGCGCGCCGGAAGTGGTCCGGCAGCTCGGGCGCGTTGTCCCAGTCCGCCTCGGCGATCGACAGATAGCCGACGCCGGCTTCTTGCAAAATCCGGATGGCTGCGAGATAGGTCGCCTGCGGATCGTCTTCCACCAGGCCGATATACACGCGGTCCTGGTCGGTGCCGGAGAACAGCGGCGCAAAGCGCACGCCCATGCGTTCCGGCCCCACCACGGCCGCCACCGCCTGCACCACTTCGCGCAGGAAGCGCAGGCGGTTCTGCAGCGAGCCGCCGTAGGCATCGGTACGGGTATTCGCATGCTGCGAGATGAACTGGTTGACCAGGTAGCCGTTGGCCGCATGGATTTCAACGCCATCGAAACCGGCGTCGAGCGCGTTTTGCGCGGCCTGTGCATACAAGGCCACCACTTCGGCGATGCCGTCCACGCTCAGGGCCTGCGGCATTGATGGCGGGACCAGTTCGCCCACGCCGTCGCCCGTTTCGACAAACGCTTTTACCTTTTGCGCCTGGATGGCGGAGGGCGCCACCGGCGCCGCGCCGTCCGGCTGCAGCGCCGTGTGCGAGACGCGGCCCACATGCCACAGCTGCGCGAAGATGGTGCCGCCTGCCGCATGCACCGCGTCCGTTACCTGGCGCCAGCCGTCGACTTGCTGCTGGCTGTAGATGCCGGGGGTCCAGGCATAGCCCTGGCCGCGCGGCTCGATCTGCGCGCCTTCGGTGATGAGCAGGCCGGCGCCGGCGCGCTGCGCGTAATACGTCGCCATCAGTTCGGTCGCCACGTCGCCCGGCTGGGCCGCGCGCTGGCGCGTCAATGGCGGCAGCACGATGCGGTTTTTCAGGGTGTGGCGCCCCAGCGTAATGGGCTGCAGCAGTGGTGTGTGGTTCATCGTGGGGTCCGCTTTATAGAAATGAGGGTAGTGCGCTGGCGCGGCAACCATGCCGCCGCGCCAGCTGGCCGGATTAGTCAAATCAGCCGAGTTGCTTGAGCAGCAGGGCGGCAGCCGCTTCCGACGAACCGGGGTTCTGGCCCGTGATCAGCAGACCGTCCTGCACCACGTACGAGCCCCAGTCCGGGCCTTTCGAGTACACGCCGCCGAGCTTTTTCAGTTCGTCTTCGACCAGGAACGGCACCACATCGGTCAGGCCCACGCCTTCCTCTTCGGTATTGGTAAAGCCCGACACTTTCTTGCCTTCCACCAGCGGACGGCCGTCAGCCGATTTCACGTGGCGCAGCACGCCCGGCGCATGGCAGACCAGCGCCACCGGCTTGTTGGCAGCGATAAACGCTTCGATCAGCGCGATCGAGTGCTGGTCTTCCGCCAGGTCCCACAGCGGGCCGTGGCCGCCAGGGTAGAACACCGTGTCGAAATCGGCCTGGTTCACGCTGTCGAGGCGCACGGTGGCGGCCAGTTGCGCGGTGGCGGCCGGGTCGGCTTCGAAGCGGCGCGTCAGCTCGGTCTGGAACGATGGCTCGTTGCTTTTCGGATCGAGCGGCGGCTGGCCGCCGGCTGGCGAGGCCAGCACGATCTCGACGCCCGCATCCTTGAAGGTGTAGTAGGGCGCCGCCAGTTCTTCCAGCCAGAAACCGGTCTTGCGGCCGGTGTTGCCCAGGGTGTCGTGCGAGGTCAGGACCATCAGTACTTTTTTTACGTTGTTCGTCATGGTATTTCTCCAAAGTGAGATTGAACTACAAATTATTAGACCGGTCGTCTAGATGCAATTTCAAAAAAACGCATTTCAGTGAAATGCGTGGTGTTCACTCCCTTATGCCGGGGAGAGGTGCAGCATGTCCCGCGTACTTTGCATGGCCGTGGCAAACGGCGCCACGTCGCGTTCGATCTTGACCATGATACTCGCGCCCAGCCACAGCTGGTACAGGCTGCGCGCCGTCGTGGTGGCGTCGCCGCTGACCGCCAGCGAGCCTTCGGCCACGCCGGCCTCGATCGCTGCCGCCAGGCGGCTGACGATGCCGCTGGTGCCGCGCCGGATCGACAGGCGCATCGCCTCCGACAGGTCGGCCACTTCGGCCGCCATCTTGACGGCCAGGCATTTGCCCTGGCAGTCAAAAAAGGACTGCGTCTGCTGCCAGACTTCGAAATAACGCAGCACGCGCTGCGCCATGCTCAAGCCGGGCAGCGCCAGCGTCACATCAATTTCCGCCAGGTAGTCCTCGAAATAACTGTCGAGCAGCGCCTCGCCGAACGCATCCTTCGAACCGAAATAATGGTAGAAGGAACCCTTCGGCACGCCAGCCGCGGTCAGGATCTCGTTCAGGCCGACGGCCGAGTAACCTTTCCCCGCCATCAGGCGCTGGCCCGTGGCAAGGATGTTATCGCGGACATCGCTGGTATCGGCATGTGTGTTCATGGACTTCACTATAGCAACGATTAGACCAGTCGTCTAGCGTTTTTTTAAATTAATCGTTATCGGATGGCGGCGGCAACTCAGGGCGGCGTGGGAATATAGGTAACCAGCGACAGATCCGGCCGGCCGACAGGCGTCAGTGCGACATAGGTAAACGCGGCAATGTCGCCTGACGGCAGCCGCATGCGTTTGGCGCCTTCGTCGAAACCTTTTACATCGGTATCCTGCCACCATGCGCGAAACTCCGGACTCAGTTCGTTCAGTTCAGCGACCAGGCTGTCGAACGGCGCCTTGTCGCGGGCCTGGGCGCGCGCCGCGCGAAAGGCCGAAATCATGCCGCGCGCCAGTTGTTCCCAATCGACTATCCGCGTGCGATACGGCAGGTACACAAACAGCAGGCGCAGCGTGTTGCGCTCGTGCGGCTGCAGCAGGCCATAGTCGACAAACAGATCGGTAATCGGACCATTCCAGGCCAGGATATCGAAGCGGGTATTGCGCACAAAGGCCGGCACGGGAATCGCGCGCACCAGCAGCTCCAGGCCATCGCTCAGGTGCCCGCCGGTGGCCAGGGTCACGGCCGGCACATCGCGCGAGGACAAGGCGAACAGATGGCTGGATTCCACCTGGTCGAGCTTGAGCACCGTCGCGATCCGGCGCAGCGCATCGGCCGAAGGCTGGATCTCGCGCCCCTGCTCCAGCCAGGTGTACCAGCTGACGCTGACACCGGCCAGCACGGCCACTTCCTCGCGGCGCAGCCCCGGCGTGCGGCGCGCGCCTTTGAACAGGCCGTATGCTTCCGGCTGCAGGCGCGCGCGCCGGCTGCTGAGAAAACTGCCCAGCTCGCGTCGTTGTTCGGGGGAGGGTCTGCTGCTCATGAGGTACTTGTCCAGAGTGTGAAAGGAAGGCCGAGAGGAAAATTGCTGGCGCATCAGTCGATAGCGGCCAACACTTCCTTGCCATTATCAGTAACTCATTTCCAGACCGACCTGGCTGACCACCACGTAGGTGACAATTCCGAGGACCAGCAGCAGCAGCGCGAAGATGCCGACCACCTTGCCGCTCGCGCGCAGCACCGCGCGCATATCCGTGGCTTCCCCCTTCTTGCCTTTGTCGTAATGCCACTTGATGGCGTAGAACATGCCGATGCCGAGCACGAGTGCCTTGAACGTCACCAGGACGATAGGAATCCAATCCATTTTGAGTATTTCCAGGTTATTGCCTGACACGATCGAATGAGAAAGGAAAAAACATCAGCGACTGCCAGGCAAGATTGGCGCTGCTGCACCATCTCAAGCATACTACTTTAAAACAATTTCCATACATTGAGACAAAATGTCCCAGTTGAAAACCATACAAGATGAACATTTGGCTATCTGGCTGCCGCGCCTGGCCGCAAACAAGGGGCCGCGCTTCCTGCAGATTGCCGATGCCTTGCAGGCGGCGCTGGCAGACGGATCGCTGGCGCCGGGCGACCGCCTGCCGCCGCAACGCCAGCTGGCAGCGCAGCTGGGAGTCGACCTGACGACCATCACGCGCGCCTACGACGAAGCCAGGCGCCGCAACCTGCTGGAGGGCCGCGGCGCCCGCGGCACCTATGTGGCGGCGCCGAAAGTCGCACTGAACGCCATCCTCGACCTGTCCATGAATACCCCGCCGCCACCGGCTGGCGTGGACTTCGACGACATGCTGAAACAGGGTTTGTCGCAGGTATTGATGCGGGCAGACAGCGAATTGCTGATGACCTACCACCCGGGCGGCGGAAGCGACTCCGACCGCATGGCCGGCGCCCAATGGCTGGCGCCGATGTTCGGCCAGCTCGATGCGCGCCAGCTGCTGGTCTGCCCCGGCGCGCAGGCGGCGATCGCCGCATTGATCCTGGCGCTGACCAAGCCTGGCGACGCGATCCTGGCAGAACCGATGAGTTATCCCGGCCTGCTTGCCGCAGCGAATCAGTTCGGCCGGCGCCTGATTGCGGTGGAAGCGGACCAGCACGGCATGCTGCCCGCCATGCTGGAGCAGGCATGCCGCCAGCATCAGCCCGCCCTGGTGTACCTCAATCCGACCTTGCAAAACCCGACCGCCATCACCATGCCGCAGCGCCGGCGCAAGGAGCTCGCCGGCATCGCCCAGCGCTGCAAGGTGCGCATTATCGAGGACGATCCCTACTGGCTGCTGGCCGATGCGCCGCCACCACCGCTTGCCGCGTTTGCCCCGGAGCAGGTGATCTACATCTCGACCCTGTCGAAATGCCTGACGCCCGGCTTGCGCGTCGCCTTCGTGCTGCTGCGCGACCCGCTCGAGCGCGAACGCTTCCTGGCCGCGCTACGATCGTTTGCGCTGATGGTCGCACCGCTGACAGCCGCACTGGCCACGCAATGGATACTCGACGGTTCGGCCGACCGCTTGATGGCAGGCATCCGCAACGAGGCGCGCCTGCGCCACCGCATGGCGCGCGATATTCTGGCAGGGCGCTACGGCGGCTCCGGCGACGGCCTGCATGTCTGGCTGGAGTTGCCCGCCTACTGGAACTGCGCGCAGCTGGCGCATGCCGCCGCCAGCTGCGGCATCGCCGTCACGCCGGCGCAGGCATTCGCCACCGGCAGCGTATCCGTGAATGCCATCCGCATCTCGCTGGGCAGCATCAAGGACCGTGGACACTTGCAGGCGGGGCTGCAACGGCTGTCTCAGCTGCTGGCGCGGCAGCCCGAGTTGCATGACGCTGCGGTGGTTTGAGTGGGCAGGAATTGCTGTGCTGTAGTCGGGCGTGCTGCCGATGCGGGTGCACGGCATTGCCTGGCCACGCAGATTTACTCCACTGTCACCGACTTCGCCAGATTCCTTGGCTTGTCCACATCCGTCCCCCGCGCCAGCGCCGTGTGATACGCCAGCAGCTGCAGCGCCACCACGTGCAGGATCGGGGACAGCACGCCGTAGTGTTCCGGCAGGCGGATCACGTGCAGGCCTTCGCCGGAGCTGATGCGCGAGTCGACGTCGGCGAAGACGTAGAGCTGGCCGCCGCGGGCGCGCACTTCCTGCATGTTCGATTTGAGCTTTTCGATCAGGGCGTCGTTCGGGGCGATGGTGACGACCGGCATTTCGTTGGTGACCAGCGCCAGCGGGCCGTGTTTCAGTTCACCGGCCGGGTACGCTTCGGCGTGGATGTAGGAAATTTCCTTGAGTTTCAGCGCGCCTTCCAGGGCGATCGGGTAGTGCATGCCGCGGCCCAGGAAGAGGGCGTTTTCCTTGCGGGCGAATTCTTCGGACCAGGCGATGATCTGCGGCTCCAGCGCCAGCACGGCGGCGATCGCCACGGGCAGGTGGCGCATGGCTTTCAGGTGGGCCGCTTCTTCGTCGTCGGTCAGATGTCCGTTGACTTGCGCCAGGCACAGGGTCAGCAGGAACAGGCCGGCCAGCTGGGTGGTAAACGCCTTGGTCGAGGCGACGCCCACTTCGACGCCGGCGCGGGTGATGTAGGCCAGCGCGCATTCGCGCACCATGGCGCTGGTGGCCACGTTGCAGATGGTCAGCGTGTGCTGCATGCCCAGGCTGCGCGCGTGTTTCAGGGCGGCCAGGGTATCGGCCGTCTCGCCGCTTTGCGAGATGGTGACGACCAGGGTGTTCGGGTGCGGCACGCTGTCGCGGTAGCGGTATTCGCTGGCCACTTCGACGCTGACCGGGATCCTGGCGATCGACTCGATCCAGTACTTGGCCGTCATGCCGGCGTACGAGCTGGTGCCGCAGGCGAGGATCAGCACGCGGTCGATCTGCTTGAAGATTTTATAGGCGCCGTCGCCGAACAGTTCCGGCATGATGGCGGTGACGCCTTCGAGCGTGTCGCCGATGGCGCGCGGCTGCTCGAAGATTTCTTTCTGCATGTAGTGGCGGTACGGGCCCAGCTCGGCTGCGCCCGTGTGCGCATGCACGGTTTTCACTTCGCGGTTGACAGGCTTGCCGTCGACGTCGGCGATCCAGACGCGCGACAGTTGCAGGTCGACCACGTCGCCTTCTTCCAGGTAGATGATCTGGTCGGTGGTGCCGGCCAGCGCCATCGCGTCGGAAGCAACAAAGTTCTCGCCCTGGCCCAGGCCGACGATCAGCGGCGAACCCTGGCGCGCGGCAACCACGCGGTGCGGTTCGTCGCGGCAGAAGACGGCGATCGCATACGCGCCGTCGAGGCGCTTGACGGCCTGCTGCACGGTCTCGAACAGGTCGCCGTTGTACATGTGCTCGACCAGGTGGGCAATGACTTCGGTATCGGTCTGGCTCTGGAACACATAGCCCAGCGCGGTCAGTTCGGCGCGCAGCTCGTCGTGGTTTTCGATGATGCCGTTATGCACCAGCGCCACGCGGGCGTTGTCTTCGGTGGGCGAAAAGTGCGGGTGGGCATTGAAGGAGACGGGGGCGCCATGCGTGGCCCAGCGCGTGTGGGCGATGCCGGTAAAACCGGCGAGGCCTTCTTCGGCGATCTGCTTTTCCAGTTCGGCCACGCGCGCGGTGGAACGCGAACGCTGCAGGCGGCCATCCGCATGCAGGGCAATGCCGCAGGAATCGTAGCCGCGGTATTCCAGGCGCTTCAGGCCTTCGAGCAGGATAGGGGTGATATTACGCTGCGCTACCGCGCCGACGATGCCGCACATGGAAACCTCTGTCTAAAATTTAATCAATGTCTGCATGCTAAAGCAGAGCGTGTGAAATATGCTTTCTAAATAACGATGTTTTTGACCGAATATTTCAGGTATATTTAATGATGAAATATTCTTTCATTTAATCGACTTTTATTTTTCATTTCACTAAATCCATGAGCGATAGCCCCATTCTTCTTGACGACATCGACCGCCGCATCCTGAATGCCCTGCAAGTTGATGCATCACAAACCAACAGCGAACTGGCGCGTGCCGTGCACGTATCGGCCCCGACCTGTTTGCGACGCGTCAAGCACCTGACCGACAGCGGCGTGATCGAGCGCCAGGTGGCCATCGTGGCGCCACAGCTGGTGGGAGCGCGCCTGAGCGCAGTGGTCGAGATCACGCTCGATGTGCAGGCGGCGGAGCGAATGGGGGAGTTCGAGCAGCTGGTGGCCAACGAGGCGGCCGTGCTGCAGTGCTATCGCGTGTCGCCGGGGCCGGACTTCGTGCTGATCGTGCAGGTGGCCGACATGCCCGCCTACCATGCGCTGGCACACCGGTTGTTTGCCGCGCACGCCAATGTGCGCAACGTGAAAAGCTATTTTTCTACCTTCCGCAGCAAGTTCGAGACCCGCATCGCTGTCTGAAGCGGGCGAGGGGGAACTTATCCCGACTTGTTATCCCGCTTATCCCCACTGTTATCCACAGCCGGCAGAATAGCTTTTACGGCCCCTGCCTCAGCCGCCTCTCGAATCGGCGATGGCGGCAAGCGGTGGAGACATTATCACAATCAGGTTATCCCGGGTTGTGCGCAGCTTGCCAACAGTTAGCCAACAGGGTTGTGCACACTTTTACCCACAGGCATGCCAAGCAAAATATCCCAAAATAACCTTATAATTCAATGGCTTGAAAGTTATTCCTGGCTTATCAAGCGATTGCGCACAGGTTTGTCCACATACGGAAAAGCCAGAAACGACAGCTGACATCGTGCGGCGTCAAGCAGCCTGTCCATGCCTGTCAGCCATGCGGGCAGGAAAACTTGTCCCGTGTTTTCCACCGCTTGTACCACGCTTATACCCGGTTTATACCGGGCTTATCCCTGTGCTTTCAGCATGCTTGTACACATGTTTATCCACAGTGCAAAAACCACAACGCCGGAGATGCGCGGCACTTGTCCCGGCTTGCGCACCAGCTATCCACAAGCTTGTCCACAACGGCGCAACCATGAAAAATGCCGCCAGCCCGTGAAGGCTGGCGGCATCGCGATATCGGTGAAGCTGGATTACTTCGGTTTCTTGACCGGACGGCTCCAGCCATCGATGGTCATCTGCTTGGCGCGCGAGATGGTCAGCTTGCCGGGTGGCGCATCTTTCGACAGCGTGGTGCCGGCGCCCAGGGTGGCCCCCTTGCCAACGGTGACGGGCGCGATCAGCTGGCTGTCGCTGCCGATAAACGCGTCGTCCTCGATCACGGTACGCGATTTGTTGACGCCATCGTAGTTGCAGGTAATCGTGCCGGCGCCGATATTGACGCGCGAACCGATGGTGGCGTCGCCGATATAGGCCAGGTGGTTGGCCTTGCTGTTGGCGGCGACCTGGCTGTTTTTGACTTCGACGAAGTTACCGATATGCACTTCTTCGGCCAGCACGGTGCCGGGGCGCAGGCGCGCGTACGGACCGATCAGCGAACCGGCGCCGACCACCGCCTCTTCGATATGGCAGAACGGCTTGATGTGCGCGCCGGCCGCCACGGTGGCGTTGACCAGCACATTGTTGGCGCCCACGCGCACGCCGTCGCCCAGTTCCACGCGGCCTTCGAACACGCAGCCGACGTCGATGGTGACGTCGCGACCGCAGATCAGTTCGCCGCGCACGTCGATGCGGGCCGGATCGAGCAGGGTCACGCCGCGCTCGAGCAGGGCATGGGCGATATTGTTCTGGTGAATGCGTTCGAGCTGGGCCAGTTGCACCTTGCTGTTCACGCCAGCCACCTCCCACACAGCGCCGGGCTGGGCCGAGGTGACGGTGACGCCATCGGCCACGGCCTGGGCGACGATGTCGGTCAGATAATATTCACCTTGGGCATTGTTGTTCGACAGCGCCGACAGCCATTTTTTCAGTTGCACGGTCGGTGCGACCATGATGCCGCTGTTGATTTCCCGAATGGCGCGCTCGGCTGGCGTGGCGTCCTTTTCTTCGACGATACGGACGATGGCGCCGTTCTCGCGCACGATGCGGCCCAGGCCGAACGGATCGTCCTGCGTCACCGTCAGGATGGCCAGCTGGTCCTTGCCGGCCGCCTGCACCAGTTTCTGCAGGGAATCACTGCTGGTCAGCGGCACGTCGCCGTACAGGATCAGGGTGGGCACGCTTTCGTCCAGCAAATGCAGTGCTTGCTGCACCGCATGGCCGGTACCTAACTGCTGCGCCTGCTCGGCGGCATCGATGATCACGGACTGGCTGATTTGGTACTGCTCGAGCAGTTTCAGCACCGCTGCGCCCCCATGTCCGTAAATCACGCATAATTTGGACGGCGCCAGGATGCGCGCCGTATCGATCACATGCGACAGCAGCGGCTTGCCAGCCAGTGGATGCAACACTTTTGGCAAGGCCGACTGCATGCGCTTTCCCATACCGGCGGCGAGAATGACAACGTTCATAGTCCGTATTTATTTTATAAGTTAAGAATATGAAAAAGTTTAACACGCAGGCCCCTGGTTCCTCCTCCCTCAATCGCTTGACCTATGTCGTGCTGGCCCTGATGCTGGTAGTGGTGGCCGGCTGCAGCAGCTTGCGCCTGGCCTACAACAATGGCGACACCGTGCTGTACTGGTGGCTCAACGCCTATGTCGACCTGGACCGCGACCAGAAAGGCTGGGTGCGCGAAGATATCGACAAGCTGTTCGACTGGCACCGCAAGACGCAGCTGAAAGACTATGTGGAAATCCTGCGCAAGGGCCAGAAGCAGGTGCAGGGCAATGTCACGCAGGCCGAGCTGCTGGCCGACTACGACGAGATCAAGAGCCGTACCCAGTCGCTGCTGCTGAAAGCGGCGCCGGACCTGGCCGACCTGGCCCGCTCGCTGAAGCCGGAACAGATCGCGCAGATGGAAAAGAAGTTCAAGTCCAACAATGAGGACTACCGCAAGAAATTCCTGACCGGCGACCAGGAAAAGCGCCAGCAGCTGCGCTACAAGAAATCGATGGAGCAGTTCGAGCTGTGGTTCGGCAGCTTCAGCCGCGAGCAGGAAGCGGCCATCCGCAAGGCGTCCGACGCGCGTCCGCTGGACAATGAAATCTGGCTCGACGAACGTAGCCGCCGCCAGCGCAATGTGCTGGCGCTGGTGCAAAAGGTGCAGAACGAAAAGCTGAGCAAGGAAGCGACCGTGGCCCTGATCAATACCCTGATCAAGGACAGCTTCGAGCGCCTGGAACACTCGGAGCGCAAGCCGTTCTTTGACGCGTTTGAAAACAGCACGGCGCAGATGGTGCTGACGGTGATCAAGATCGCCACGCCGGCGCAGAAAGAGCATGCCGTCAAGCGCATGCAGGGCTGGATCGACGATTTCAACTCGCTGGCGACGCAGCCGAAGTAAGGCCTGCCATCGGGATTGGCGATGGGGCCATATGCTATAGTGGCCGCCATCGTATCGAAGAACTCCCATGCAAAAAAAGATCAAAAAACCTGCCAAAGTCCCCGTCCACCACGCGCCGCCACCAAACCAGGTGCGCATTATCGGCGGACAATGGAAACGCTCCGTGCTGCCCGTGCTGCAAGCGCTGGGCCTGCGCCCGACGCCGGACCGCGTGCGCGAAACCGTATTCAACTGGCTCAACCACCTGCGCGACGGCGACTGGGCCAACGCCCAGGTGCTGGACCTGTTTGCCGGCAGCGGCGCGCTGGGCTTCGAAGCGGCGAGCCGCGGCGCGGCCTCCGTCACCATGGTCGACACGCACACGCCGGTGATCCGCCAGCTGGAAGAAAACAAGACGAAATTGCGCGCCGACAACGTGCAGCTGCTGCGCGGCGACGCGCTGCTGACGGCGCAAGGGCTGGCGTCGCGTGGCCAGCGTTTCGACCTGATCTTCCTCGATCCGCCGTACCAGCAGGATTTCCTGGCAAAAGTGCTGCCGCTGTGCGCCAACCTGTTGAAAGAGGGCGGCATCGTCTACGCGGAATCGGGCCTGTCGATGGTGTTCGATGAAAACAGCGAACTGGACAAGCCGGACTGGATGGCGCCGTGGGAAGTCATCCGCGCCGACAAGGCGGGCACGGTCTACTATCATTTGCTAACTTACAACAAAGTATAGTCAACAGCGTGAATCTGCTCATAATTTGAGCAAAACAGACGTAAACGCGGCCCCTGCCCCAAGGCCAGGCACCAAATTCAGGCATAATGCGCGTCTATATTGGTGCATCGTCAGGAGCCGCAATGGTAGTAGCCGTTTATCCGGGAACGTTCGATCCGCTCACGCGCGGTCATGAAGATCTGGTGCGCCGTGCATCAGGCCTGTTTGACAAGCTGATCGTGGGCGTGGCCGACAGCAAGAACAAGAATCCATTTTTCTCGCTCGACGAACGCCTGGAAATCGCCAACGAAGTGCTCGGCCATTATCCGAATGTGCAAGTGGAAAGCTTTTCCGGCCTGCTCAAGGATTTCGTGCGCAAGCATGAAGCGCGTGTGATCGTGCGCGGCCTGCGCGCCGTGTCCGACTTCGAATACGAATTCCAGATGGCCGGCATGAACCGCTACCTGCTGCCTGAAGTTGAAACCATGTTCCTGACGCCATCGGACCAGTACCAGTTTATTTCGGGCACCATCGTGCGCGAAATCGCGGCGCTGGGCGGCGACGTCTCCAAGTTTGTCTTCCCCTCGGTCAACCGCTGGCTGCAAAACAAGATTGCCGCCAACGCTGCATTGCCGGAATAAGCAAGAGTAAAAATCATGGCACTACTGATCACCGACGAATGCATCAATTGCGATATCTGCGAGCCCGAGTGCCCGAATGACGCGATCTACATGGGCGCCGAAATCTACGAAATCGACCCCAACAAATGTACCGAGTGCGTGGGTCACTTCGACGAACCGCAGTGCCAGCAAGTGTGCCCGGTCAGCTGCATCCCGCTGAACCCGGCCTGGCTGGAAAGCCCGGAACAGCTGCGCGCCAAGTACGAACGCCTGCAGGCGGAACTGCCCGCCAAGGCTTGATATTTTCCCGCCGCCAAGCGGCGCGGCCCTGTTTTGTCAACTGCCCTACACTGTGGAGTTCCATACTCCACGGAGGCAGACCATGCACACCAGTATCCGGACTTCCCGCTTTGGCCGCGCGCTGGCTGCCGCCAGCCTGTGCGCCTTGCTTGCACAACCGGCGCTGGCCGTCGAGGTCGGCGGCGTCAAGCTCGACGACACGGTGCAGCTGGCCAGCCAGGAACTGAAACTCAATGGCGCCGGCGTGCGCTACAAAATCGTCTTCAAGGTCTACACGATCGCGCTGTACCTGCCCGAAAAGAAAACCCAGCTGGCCGATATCCTGGCCTTGCCCGGCCCGCGACGGCTGGAAATCGTCATGCTGCGCGACATCAGTTCGCAAGACCTGGGCAAGTCCTTCACGGAAGGGCTGAACCGCAGTTCCGACCAGACCGATCGCACCCGCCTGCTGAACCACACGATGCAGTTCGGCGCCATGTTCGAAATGGTGCCCGGCCTGAAAAAAGGCGACATGCTGACGGTGGACTGGCTGCCGGAAGAGGGCACCCTGTGCCGCCTGAACGGCAAGCAGATCGGCGAGAAGGTGCCCGACCTGGCGTTCTATAACGCACTGCTGAAGATCTGGATCGGCGCCCATCCGGCCGATACGCAGTTGCGCGCGCATTTGCTGGGGGAGGTGACGTGAACACCTGTTGGCGTCATAGGTGATGTGGCGGGTGACGTTGGTGTTGTCGGATTACGGCCTGCGGCCTAATTCGACCTACGCCATCCGGTAGGTCGGATTAGCGCGCGAGCGCGTAATCCGACAACCTTGTTAGCTCACCACATGGACGTAAAAAAAGCCGGTGCAATCACCGGCTTCATCTTGTTGCGTGTGCATTCACGCGCGCGTCGCCAATTCCCGCGCCAGGCGCTGCTCGCGGCTCAGCTTGGGACGCACCACCAGCACCAGCGCGCGGGCGATACCGACCAGCAAAGGCTTGAATACCAGCGCGAACGCGCCGATGGCCACCAGCGCCAGCAGCACTTGTACGACGGTAATGAAGGGAATGTCCAGTACGGGTGCGGATACTGCGTACAGGGCGGTGGCGAAGGTAGACATGATTTCCAGTGCATTATAGAATTTGCCAGTACTATAGTGCAGTGCAACATATAAATCTAATTCCATTTCCTGATACCAATTATATGGATTGTGAATGGAAAACTGTAATATTTGTTTACGCATGAAATCAAACCGCCACGGCGCGGTTTACACTGCTGAATAATTAACTGAATTTAACTTTTCACCTTTGGACTTTCCATGAGTTTTCTGACGCTGGATCTGAACTTGCTGCGTGTTTTCGACGCCGTCATGACGGAACAAAACCTGACGCGCGCGGCCGGCCATCTGGCGATGACCCAGCCGGCGGTATCGAATGCCATCAAGCGCCTGCGCGAAAGCCTGGGCGATGAATTGCTGATCCGCACCGCATATGGGGTGAAGCCGACGCCGCGCGCCGAAGCGCTGTGGCCGTCCGTGCGCTCGGCGCTGGCCAGCCTGGAAGCGGCGGTGACGCCGGAAACGTTCGATGTGTCGAAAACCCATGCCACGTTTCGCATGGCCATGGCCGACGCCACCGCCGCGTTCTGGCTGCCATCCCTGATGCGCTCGATCGAACGCGAGGCGCCTGGCGTCAATGTACGCATGATGCCGCTGACCACGCGCGAACCGCGGCCGATGTTGCTGCGTGGCGACATCGACCTGGCGGTCGGTTTTTTTCCCGGCGTGGCGGCCCAGTTGTCGAGCGAAACGGGTTCGCCGATCCGCCACGAGCGCCTGTATTCGGGCAAATATGTGTGCGTGATGCGGCGCGGCCATCCGCTGGCGAACCAGGAACTGACGCTCGATAACTATTGCGCGGCGAACCATTTGCTGGTGAGTTTTTCCGGCCGCGCCCACGGCCTGATCGACGAAGCGCTGTCACAGATGCACCGCGAACGGCGCATTTTACTGACGGTGAACCAGTTCTTCACGGCCGGCCGGGTGGTGGCCAATTCCGACCTGATCACGGTGTTGCCGCGCCACCTGATCGCGTCGACCGGCATGACGGAATCCCTGCTGTACAAGGACCTGCCGCTGACCCTGCCTGCGGTCCACCTGGACATGCTGTGGCACGAACGCGATGCGCGCAGCCCGGCCCACAAATGGCTGCGCAATCACCTGGAAGGCATGAATACGCCAACCTTGCGCACGGCCACCGCCGCCGGTGGCGGCGTGACCGCAAAACCTCACGTCGATTAAGTATGCGTGCTGGAGCGGTAACCGACCCGGAAACCGCCCCAGTGCTTGCCATCGACATAGATCGGCGCCGACAGGTCATGCATGACCTCGCCCGTATCCCTTTTATACGTTTGCAACAGGAACGGCCGCGTATTGCTGCCGCAGCGCGCGCCCGTGCGGTCGCTGAAGATGCGCTTGGTGCGGTTGTGAACGATATCGTGCTCGTAGTCGCCCGTCAGCGGTTGTGAAAACTTCTTGTTGTGGGTTGGAAAATACCCATTCGTGTCGACCGCGCCCGCATAGGCCAGTTGGGGCAGCGCGGCCAGCAGCGCTTCCTGCAGGTCCGGCAGCACCTTGTCGGTAAATGCGTCGAATTTGGTATTGTGCTTGGGCGGATTGGTATTCGGAATCGGCCGATAGTGGCGGTCGAACAGCGCTTCGCGCGTGATGCGCCCCGAGGTGATCGCCTGCTCGAACAATCTGCCCACCTCCAGCGCCGCCTGCTGGGCGGCGATGCGGATCTCGTCGTGCGGCGTGGCCACCGTCGATTCGCCCAGCGCGCTGGCGATCACTTCGGCCCGTTCGGCCAGCGCCATCGCCGACTGCGTGGCGCGCGGCAATTCGGTATTGGTCGACAGCATGCTGTCGCGGATCTGCAGGATGGCGTCGGCGATCACCTGCGTGGTGTCGACGTGTTCGCGCGAGGCGCGGGCGATCTGGCCGATCTCGTCTTCCGACACGCCCGACGACTCCTCGATATGGCTCAGCGAGCCATGCACGCTTTCCACATTGCGCGCCGCTTCCGTCACCCCTGCCGCCAGTGACTGCATGCCGCGCGCCGCAGTGGCCGACTGCTCGTTGATTTCGCGCACCATCACGCTGATCTCGTCGCTCGCTTCCTTGGTGCGCTGCGCCAGTTGCCGCACTTCGCCGGCCACCACGGCAAAGCCGCGCCCGTGTTCGCCGGCGCGCGCCGCTTCGATGGCGGCGTTCAGCGCCAGCAGATTGGTGCGCGCGGAAATATCGGAAATGGCTTCCGTAAAGCCGGTGATGCGTTTCGATTTTTCCTGCAGGCTCAGCATGGCGGTCGACGCCGACTGCGCGTCTTCGCGGGCGCGGTTGACGCGCTGCAATCCCTGGTCCAGTTCGGCGCGCGCCGCCACGCTTTCCTCGCGCACGCCGGCAGCCACTTTGGCGGCGCGCTCGGCATTGGCGGCGATCTTTTCAGTGGTGCGCGCATTCTGCTCGGAACTGTCGGCGATCTCGCTGGCCGTCTGCACGTCCAGGTCCACCTTCTTTTTGACGGAGTCGACAAAGTAGGAGGTTTCGGCCGCGCCGATCATGATGGCGTCGATCGCGCGCCCGACCGTGTCGGCAAACTGATGCAGGCCCTGGTCACCCTGCGTGCGGCCGGCCAGCGCCAGCAGCACGGCGCCCAGCAGCGCAGCGAGCACGGCAATCAGATAGGGGGAGGTGGCGCCTGCCAGCTGCAGCAGATACACCAGGCAACAGGCCAGCGCGATGGCCAGCAGCGTCAATAGAAAGAAACGTACCAGCTGGTGCGGCAACTGCTTCATCGGTCCCCCGCTGCGAATACCCGTGCACGCTCTGCGGGAGAGCGTGCCGTAGCCGGATGCGGGTGCGCACGATTGCAAACACGCCGCACCTTGAGCCGACGTCTGTGCGTCGTGTCAGGCGGCTACCGGATGGCAGAATAGTGGTTCCACCCTACAACATTTAACCGTATAGCTCAATCGGAAAAATGCGAACCCGGCACACAGGTCACTTGATCGGCAGCTTGGTGGTGTTTTTGACTTCTTCCATCACCGCATAGGTGTGGGTTTCGCGCACGCCTTTTTGCAGCAGCGTCTTGCCGAGGAATTCGCGGTAGGCAGCCATGTCTTTTACGCGCGCTTTCACCAGATAGTCGAAACCGCCGGCCACCATATGACATTCCAGTACCTCGGGAATGATTTGTACGCTATGCTTGAAGGCGTCGAACACTTCCGGTGTCGTGCGGTCGAGCACCACTTCGATGAACACCAGCAGCGATACATCGAGCAGCTGCGGGTTCAACTGGGCCGTGTAACCCATGATGTAGCCCGATTCGTGCAGCTTGCGCACGCGCTCGAGGCAGGCGGCCGGCGACAGGTTGACGCGCGCAGCGAGCTCGACGTTACTGATGCGTCCATCGCTCTGCAATTCCATCAAGATTTTCTTGCTTATCTTGTCCAGCATCCGAAGCACTCCCCAAATAAATATTATTTGGTTAAATTGTCGCATCAAAAACTATCTATTGCTAGCCCTCTGTATTACCAGAATTAATCCATAAGAATCCCCTTTACAATCAAATCATCTTAGCATCCGACTTTCTGTATTATTTTGCACTAAAAAGGGGCAAAAAATACGGCCGTTTTCGTCATCTTTTTCCTTGTAAAGAGCTCCTATGCACCCTGCTGGCCCTTCGGCTTTTACCCCGCTTCCCTTTGCTGCGTTTCAGGCAGAAATCCTGCCTGCGGCGACGGCGCAACGCGCCGCCATCACTGCTGCCTACAGGCGCGACGAGGTTGCCGCGGTTCAGTGGTTGCTGGAGCAGGTACGTGCTTCCAGCACCGAAACGACGGCCGAAGCACAGGCACTGGCGCACCGTCTTGTGTCAGCCGTGCGCCAAAAACGCACACGCTCGTCCGGTGTGGATGCACTGATGCATGAGTTTTCGCTGTCCTCGGAAGAGGGTGTTGCCCTGATGTGCCTGGCTGAAGCGCTGTTGCGTATACCTGACAGTCAGACCGCCGATCGCCTGATTGCCGACAAAATCAGCAAAGGCGACTGGCGCAAGCACCTGGGCGAATCGCCGTCGCTGTTCGTCAATGCGGCCACCTGGGGCCTGCTGATCACGGGCAAGCTGGTCAGCACCAGCAGCGAGTCGGGCCTCGGTTCGGCCATGACCAAGCTGATCGCCAAGGGTGGCGAACCGTTGATCCGCAAAGGCGTGGACCTGGCCATGCGCATGCTGGGCAACCAGTTCGTGACCGGCCAGACCATCGAAGAAGCGCTGAAAAACAGCCGCGACAATGAAACGCGCGGCTACCGCTACTCCTACGACATGCTGGGCGAAGCGGCGCTGACGGAACAGGATGCCGCCAATTACTACGCCTCGTACGAAACAGCGATCCACGCCATCGGCAAGGCGTCGAATGGCCGCGGCATCAAGAACGGTCCCGGCATTTCGGTGAAACTGTCGGCGCTGCATGCACGCTACAGCCGCGCCCAGCGCGCCCGCGTCCTGGCCGAACTGCTGCCGCGCGTGAAAGCGCTGCTGTTGCTGGCCAAGCAGTACAACATCGGCTTCAATATCGATGCGGAAGAAACCGACCGCCTGGAATTGTCGCTGGACCTGATGGAAGCGCTGGCGTTCGATCCTGAGCTGGCCGGTTTTGACGGCATCGGCTACGTGGTGCAGGCGTATCAAAAACGCTGCCCGTTTGCCATCGATTACCTGATCGACCTGGCCCGCCGCAGCGGCCGCAAATTCATGGTGCGCCTGGTCAAGGGCGCGTACTGGGATGCCGAAATCAAGCGCGCTCAGGTCGATGGCCAGAGCGGCTACCCGGTCTACACGCGCAAGGTCTACACGGATGTGTCGTACCTGGTCTGTGCGCAGAAACTGCTGGCTGCCAGCAGCCTGATCTACCCACAGTTCGCCACCCATAACGCACAGACGCTGGCAACGATCTACACCTGGGCCAAGCGCGACGGCATTACCGACTACGAATTCCAGTGCCTGCACGGCATGGGCGAAACGCTGTACGACCAGGTGGTGGGCCCGGCCAATCTCGACAAGCCTTGCCGCATCTATGCGCCGGTAGGTTCGCACGAAACCTTGCTGGCCTACCTGGTGCGCCGCCTGCTGGAAAACGGCGCCAACTCGTCTTTCGTGAACCAGATCGTCGACGAAAACGTGGCGATCGACAGCCTGATCCGCGATCCGCTGGAACAGGCCCGCCTGCAGGGCGGCTTGCCGCATCCGTCGATTGCCTTGCCGCTGGCCATGTTTGGCGCGGAACGCAGGAACTCGGCCGGCATCGACCTGTCGAACGATGACACGCTGCGCGCGCTGGCCGATGGCCTGGCGCAACCGCATCCATGGCAGGCCGCGCCGCTGATCGACGGCGCCGTCAGCCTGAATGCGCCGACCCTGGCCATCTGCAATCCGGCCCGCCACGACGACCAGGTGGGCAAGGTGGCCGAAGCGTGCCCGGCCGACGTGGAAACGGCACTGGCTGCGGCCAGCGCGTATGCCATGGACTGGCAAGCCACCGAGCCGTCGCTGCGCGCGCATGCCTTGCTGCGCGCGGCCGACCTGTTCGAGCAGCACCATATCGAGCTGATGGCGCTGGCCGTGCGCGAAGCGGGCAAGTCCTTGCCGAACGCGATAGCCGAGATCCGCGAGGCGGTGGACTTTTTGCGCTACTACGCGGCCCAGGTCGAACATGCACCGAATACCGTCGCGCTGGGACCCGTCACCTGCATCAGCCCGTGGAATTTCCCGCTGGCCATTTTCACGGGCCAGGTGGCGGCTGCCCTGGCAGCCGGCAACGTGGTACTGGCCAAGCCGGCCGAACAGACGCCGCTGATCGCCTGGCGCGCGGTGCAGCTGATGCATGAAGCGGGCGTGCCGCGCGGCGCGCTGCAGTTCCTGCCCGGCAGCGGCGAAGTGGTCGGCGGCGCCCTGTGCCAGGATGCGCGCGTGAAAGGCGTGATCTTTACGGGCTCGACGCAAGTGGCGCAGCTGATCAACCGCACCCTGGCGGCACGCGCCGTGGCCGAGCAGATCGATATTCCGCTGATCGCCGAGACCGGTGGCCAGAATGCGCTGATCGTCGATTCGTCGGCCCTGCCGGAGCAGGTGGTGCAGGATGTGATGTCGTCGGCGTTCGACAGTGCCGGCCAGCGCTGCTCGGCGCTGCGCGTGTTGTTCCTGCAGGAAGAAATCGCCGATAAAACCATCAAGATGCTCAAGGGCGCGATGCAGGAACTGCGCGTGGGCAATCCGGATCGTCTGGCCACCGATATCGGTCCCGTGATCGATGCTGAAGCGCAAGGCAATCTGCTGGCGCACATCAACCGCATGAAAACCGTGGCGCTCGACCATTTCTCGCTCGACCTGCCGCCCGTGAAAGGCACATTTGTCGCGCCGACCGTGCTGGAAATCAAGTCGCTGGAGCAGCTGACGCAGGAAGTGTTCGGCCCCGTGCTGCACGTGATCCGCTACAAGCGCTCCCAGCTGCCGCAACTGGTGCAGTCGATCAACGACAGCGGCTATGGCCTGACCCTGGGCATCCATACGCGCATCGATGAAACCATCGACTTCATCGTCAAGCGCGCACACGTGGGCAATATCTATGTGAACCGCAATATCGTCGGCGCCGTGGTCGGCGTGCAGCCGTTCGGCGGCGAAGGCAAATCGGGCACCGGCCCGAAAGCGGGCGGCCCGCTGTACCTGAAACGCCTGCAGCGCCATGCACCGGCAGGCAGCCAGCACCAGCGGCAAGCGGCGCCGGCGCTGGACGCCCTGATCGTCTGGGCAAAAACCCATGGCCATGAGCAGGTGATGCGCCTGGCGCAGGAATACACGCGCACCACCTTGCTGGGCAGCACCACCGTGTTGCCGGGCCCGACCGGCGAGCGCAATACCTTGAGCTACGCTTGCCGCGGCATCATCCTGTGCGCAGCAGCCACGTCTGGCGCATTGATGAACCAGCTGGCGGCGGTGCTGGCGACGGGCAACCAGGCACTGGTGCTGGCGCAATCCGTCAACCTGATTCCGGCCGACTTGCCGGCGGCGCTGAAGGATCGCATCCAGGTGATTAGCGATATCGCCTCGTGCGACCACGATTTCCAGGTGGCCATGATCGAACCGGTACTGGGCAGCCAGCTCAAAGGGCTGCTGGCGGCCCGTGACGGGGCGCTGGTGAGCACCATCGACACAACGGCAGAGGACGCCATCCCCCTGTGGCGCCTGGTCGCCGAGCGGGCGCTGTGCGTCAACACGACGGCAGCGGGCGGCAATGCCAGCCTGATGATGCTGAGCGTTTAAAACTTTCAGCAGCCGGCAAAAGGCAGAACCTGCGGGTTCTGCCTTTTTTTTCATCAGTTGATATCAGCATCGCTGATGCTTTGTATCGTCAACCCTGATTGGATTTATATACCGGACGATCCCATCATTGCTGTCTCCCCATCATCGCAAGGAAGCAGCATGCATTATATTTTCTGGCCGGCAGCCTATCTGCCCGGCACTACTGACAACTACGTCTCGAATGACATCATCGTGGCCGGCCTGACGGTCGATGCTGTCTGGACTCAGCTGAGCAATACCTCGGCGTGGCCCGGTTACTACAGCAACGCGACCGATATCGTGTTCCATGACGGCAGCGGCCCGCATCTGAGCGAGGGCGCGCGTTTTCGTTTCACCACGTTCGGTTTCCTGGTCGAAGCGCTGGTCACGGAATATGTGCCGCCGGCTGCAGGGATGCCGGCGCGCGTGGCCTGGCACGGCTGGGTCGAGGGCGACGCCGAGGGGCGGCTCGATGTGCACCATGCGTGGCTGATCGAAGAATTGCCCGGCAACCGCGTGCGCATCCTGACGCAGGAAACCCAGAATGGCCAGCCGGCGCGCGAACTGGCCGGCGCCACGCCGAACCCGATGCTCAACGCCCACCAGGCATGGCTCGATGGACTGGCCGCAGCGGCGCGCCAGTCGCAAACTTAATTTCCAATTTTATATATCTGCCGCGCAGCTCGCCACCAATAATTCCCGCAGCCAGCGGTGGCCGGCATCGCGGTGCGTGCGTTCATGCCAGGCCATCACCTTGGTGAAACCAAGAATGGCCAGCGGCGGTGTGCTGATCGCCAGGCCATCCGTTTCGGCCACCAGACGACGCGGCACCACCGCCATCAGCTCGCTGGCGCGCAAAATTTCGGGCAGGATCAAAAAGGATTGCACCGACAGCGCCACATGGCGTTGCCGGCCCAGCAGCGCCAGCGCCGTGTCGGTGACGCCGCTGAAATGGCTGCCCGCATACGACACCAGCGCGTGTTCCAGGGCGCAAAACTGATCGAGCGACAAGGCCTGCCCGGCGGCAGGATGATCCGCGCGCATGACGCACACATACTGTTCTTCAAATAACTGGCGCGCATGCAAGTCCGGCGGCGTGCTGGCCGGCGTGACCAGCGCCAGATCGATCTCGGCCCGCTCCAGCTGGGCCTGCACCTGGCCATCGACTACCGGTACCAGCGCCACGCGGATACCGGGCGCCTGCCGCTTGAGCGCCGTCAGGAACGGCACGGCGATCGCGCGCAAGGCGTAATCGGTGGCGGCGATCCTGACCGTCATGCTGGAACTGGCCGGATCGAAAGACCCTGTCTGCAGCATCGCGTCGATCTCGGCCAGCACCCGTTTCACGGGCTGCGCCAGGTCCAGCGCCCGCTGCGTCGGCACGATGCCGCGCTGGGCGCGCACGAACAGGGGATCGTCAAAACTTTCGCGCAGGCGCACCAGTATGCCGCTCAGCGCCGGCTGCGTCAGCGACAGCCGGTTGGCGGCGCGCGTGACGTGGCACTCATCGAGCAGCACATCGAGCGCTTTGAGCAGATTGAGGTCGAGCTGGCGCAAGTTGTTCATCAGGAAGCCAGGCGCCAGCACAGATTGCGGATGGTGCCAAACGCATAACGCGAAGCGACGCTTTGCACGAAGCGCATGAAGTCGACGGCCGCCTCTTCATTGGCGTTGTCCGACACCGTGCGCATGACCGCATACGGCACGCCCAGTTCAAAACACACTTGCGCCACGGCCGCGCCTTCCATTTCCACCGCCAGCAGATCCGGGATCGCGGCTTTCAGCTGGTTGACATGCGCGGCGCTGCCGATGAACTGGTCGCCGCTGGCGATCAGGCCCCGGTGTACTCGCGGTTGCTGCAAGCCGAATGCCTGAATTTCCAGCGGATCGAGCACCAGCCGGGCATCGCTGCGCAAAAAATCGTCTGCGGCGCCAGCCAGCTGCTCGCTCAGTGGCAGGTCGCTGGCAAAGCGCTGCAGGCCGGTCAGCGGCACCTCGAAGCGGGGGAATAACGGACGCGCATCCATATCGTGCTGCAGCAGCGCTTCGGCCACCACGATATCGCCAACCTTGACCAGTTTGTCGCCACTGCCGGCCACGCCCGTGAAGACGATGTGGGTAACTCCGAACTTTTCCACAAGCAAAGTCGCCGTCATGGCTGCGGCAACCTTGCCTATACGCGACAGGACGCACACAGCGTCGATATTCCACAGCAACCCAAGGGTGTAGTCGCGCATGCCGTGCGACAGCGTGGTGGCCCCTTGCATGGCTTCCATCAGCCCCTGCTGTTCTTCGTGCAGGGCGCTGATGATGCCAAGACGCATTTTTTTTGCTGGATTCATGCTGTTTTCACTGGTTTTGATGTCTGGAAGACAAAAATTGCGTTGAACAGAGCCGTTCAAGCGACTTTTCCACTGTCTGCGTTTGTCTCTGTGTTTTAAATAAAGATGTATACATAAAAATAGTAGTGATAGTAAACGACGATTTTTCTGTGGATAAGTCGGTATACCTGCACGTTAACAACAACTTGGCCTGCAAAAAAGTCGCTGCATAAGCATTGTATCGAGGCAGGACTTATTTGGGATAAAAGTTCGCCTGTGGACAAAGAACGAGTTTTCCCACATCTCATCCTGTGGATATGCAGGCAGTTATCCACACTGGTTGGAAAAAATCGCGATTTTTTTGCTTGCATACCAACTTTGCTGGCCATCAGTGTTGTCGTTGCAAGGCTCAACCAGGCATGCATATCGCCGCCAGTTTTTTGATGGTCGACCTGAGAGTCGTCACGGATTTCCTGAAGACGGTTTTGCAGTACCTGCTCGAGTCGGCGTGGACGTCTTTTTTTTGTGCAGTTTTTGCATGCTTTTTGAAACTATCCCCGGACTTCCGCGTTTTTCATCGGTTTACAATAGATCTATATATAAAAATAGTAGTAATAGTAAACGCGGATTTTTCTGTGGATAAGTCGATTTTTTTCAACAGGATCAATCGTTTACGCGAAAAAAAAAGCCTGCATAAACCGTGTATCGGCAAAGGAGCAAAATTGTATAAAATGGCCGCCTTTGCATAACTTCGTGTTTACGCACAAGTCATCCTGTGGATATCAAGTGAGTTATCCACAATCGTTCTGAAAATCCCCTTTTTTCGTGTGTGAGCCCAGCTGCCGGCATGGCCGTCAGCCTGGAAGGTCGCGTCCGGCTTTTTTGCAAAACGGTTTGGCAAGGAAGGTCGCGTTGTGTTGGCCACGCGGGTTTTGCCTGCTCAGCGTTGACGCGGTTTTTTTTGAAGGCAAGTGACCTGGATCAGTATTGAACCGGCAAGGCCAGAAAAGTGTGCATCATCGGGTTTACTCTACAAGACTGTATACAAGAATAGTAATAGTAGTTAACGCAGGTACTTTCCTGTGGATAAGTACAGATTTATCCTTGTAAACAAAAACTTGGCGCGCGTATAAACACTGGGTAAGCGCTGTATGGTGCCGTAACAGTTTTGGGACAAAAAAATCGCCTCTGAAAAAATTTTCGTTTACGCACATATCGTACCTGTGGATATCCATACACTTATCCACAGAGGAGGGAGGGCAGTTTGTGCCGTTTTTTTGAGCGCTATTGCGTGCCTGGGCAATTAATGTCGCGCTCGAAAGCTCACTGGTGGTAATCTGGTTTCCGACTCAACAGTCATGCACGAACACAGACTCTGGTAATGGCAAGCGGCGACGAGACACGCCGCGCACCCTCGAAGGTACATACCGAAAGGAGCTTCATTGGAATCGGCAGGCGAATACGACTACATCATCATCGGTGGCGGTACGGCAGGCTGCGTGCTGGCCAACCGGCTCACGCGCGACAAGGACGCCACCGTATTGCTGGTGGAAGCAGGCGGCAAGGACGATTACGTGTGGATCCATATCCCCGTCGGCTACCTGCATTGCATCGGCAATCCGCGCACGGACTGGTTGTATGCGACGGAAAACGACGCGGGCCTCGGTGGCCGCAGCCTGATTTATCCACGCGGAAAAGTACTGGGCGGCAGTTCCTCGATCAACGGCATGATCTACATGCGCGGCCAGGCCCAGGATTACGACCGCTGGGCCGAAGTGACGGGCGACGCCTCCTGGCGCTGGGACCAGGTGCTGCCATTGTTCAAGCAAAGCGAGGATTATCACGGCGGCGCGTCCGCCAGCCACGGCGTGGGCGGCGAATGGCGCGTGGAAAAACAGCGCTTGTCGTGGGATATCCTCAATGCCTTTCGCGATGCGGCCGAGCAGGTCGGGATTCCGAAAACGGCCGATTTCAATGGCGGCGACAACAGCGGCAGCAGCTATTTTGACGTCAACCAGCGCCGCGGCATCCGCTGGAATACCTCGAAAGCATTTTTGAAACCGGCCTCGCGCCGGCCCAATCTGACCATCATGACCGGTTGCCACGTGGAACGGCTGCAGATTGACACATCGGACCATGGCCCGCGCTGCACCGGCATCACGTTTACGGGCGGCGGCACGCAGTGGCAGGCCACGGCCCGGCGCGAAACCGTGCTGACCGCCGGCGCCATCGGCTCGCCCCATCTGCTGCAATTGTCCGGCATCGGACCGGCCGCCCTGTTGCGCCAGCATGGCATAGCTCCGATGGTGGACGCGCCTGGCGTGGGCGGCAATCTGCAGGATCACTTGCAGCTGCGCATGGTGTACAAGGTGCAGGGTGTCAAGACCTTGAACATGATGGCCGGCAATCTGCTGGGCCGCATGCAGATCGGCCTGCAATATGCGCTGTTCCAGAGCGGGCCGATGTCGATGGCGCCGTCGCAGCTGGGCGCGTTCGCCAGGTCCGATCCCGGCCAGGCCACGCCCAATCTGCAGTATCACGTGCAGCCCTTGTCGCTCGACAAATTCGGTACACCGCTGCATGCATTTCCCGCGTTTACGGCCAGCGTCTGCAACCTGCGCCCGACCTCGCGCGGCCAGGTGCAGCTCGCTTCGCATGACAGCTATGCGGCGCCAAAGATTGCCCTCAATTACCTGAGCACGCCGGAAGACCGCCAGGTGGCGGCCGATGCCATACGCCTGACGCGCAGCATCGTGGCCGCCCCGGCCTTGAAAGCGTATGCGCCGCAGGAATACAAACCTGGCATGCAATACCAGACGCAACAGGAGCTGGCGCAGGCGGCCAGCGAGATCGGCACGACGATTTTCCACCCGGTCGGCACCTGCCGCATGGGCCTGCCCAGCGACCCCTTGTCCGTGGTCGACAGCCAGTTGCGCGTGATCGGGGTGGGCGGCTTGCGCGTGGTCGATGCGTCCATCATGCCCTTCATTACCTCGGGCAACACCAACTCGCCGACCGTAATGATCGCGGAAAAAGCGGCGCAAATGATACAAAACAGCTGGCAATCGCGCACTGTCTGACCTTGCTTGCACCATGATAGCGACGGGAAAATCCCCGTAGTTATACTGTATTGTGCGGCAAATTCAAGTTGTGTATTATAAAAAAAACTAAGTAGTACAAAAAGTACAACTAGGAGACACGATGTCCAACATCATCTTGGAAACAAGAAGCTTGACCAAGGAATTCAAGGGTTTCACCGCTGTCAGCGATGTGAACCTGAAAGTGGAGCGTGGCCATATCCACGCCTTGATCGGCCCGAACGGGGCCGGCAAGACCACGTGCTTTAACCTGCTCACCAAATTCCTGGTTCCCACGTCCGGACAGATCCTGTTCAATGGGAAAGATATTACCGCCGCCAAACCGGCGCAGATCGCCCGCATGGGCGTGATCCGCTCGTTCCAGATTTCCGCTGTGTTTCCTCACCTGTCGGTGCTGCAGAATGTGCGCATCGGCCTGCAGCGTCAGCTCGGCACCTCGTTTTACTTCTGGCAAAGCGAACGGGCGCTGAACCAGCTCAACGACCGTGCCATGGCCTTGCTGGCCGAAGTGGACCTGACCGAATTTGCCGACACCATCACGGTCGATATGCCGTATGGCCGCAAGCGCGCGCTCGAGATCGCCACCACCCTGGCGATGGAGCCGGAAATGATGCTGCTCGACGAGCCAACGCAGGGCATGGGCCATGAAGACGTGCACCGCGTGACGGAGCTGATCAAGAAAGTCTCGGCCGGCCGCACGATTCTGATGGTGGAGCACAACATGAGCGTGGTGTCGGGCATCTGCGACAAGATTTCCGTGCTGCAGCGCGGCGCCATGCTGGCCGAAGGCAGCTATGCGGAAGTGTCGCGCAATCCGCAGGTGATGGAAGCGTACATGGGCACCACCCACGCCGAACTGGAAGGGGCGCATTGATGACGTCGACAAACAAAGCGCCCGCGCTGGAAATTTCACAGCTGCACACCTGGTATGGCGAATCGCACATCCTGCACGATGTGAATCTGAAAGTGGAGCAGGGCGAGGTGGTCACTTTGCTGGGCCGCAATGGCGCCGGCCGCACCACCACCCTGCGCGCGATCATGGGCCTGACGGGCGCGCGCACCGGCTCGATCAAGGTCGACGGCGTGGAAGCGATCGGTTTGCCGACGCACAAAATCGCCCACCTGGGCATCGGCTATTGTCCCGAGGAGCGCGGTATTTTTTCGTCGCTGTCGGCGGAAGAAAACCTGATGCTGCCACCGACGCTGGCCAGCGGCCAGAAGGGCATGTCGGTGGCGGAGATCTACGCCATGTTCCCCAACCTGCAGGAGCGCCGCCACAGCCAGGGCACGCGCTTGTCCGGCGGCGAGCAGCAGATGCTGGCCGTAGCGCGCATCCTGCGCACGGGCGCGCGGCTGCTGCTGCTCGATGAAATCTCGGAAGGCCTGGCACCCGTCATCGTGCAGGGGCTGGCGCGCATGATCACCACCCTGAAAGCGAAGGGATACACCATCGTCATGGTGGAGCAGAATTTCCGGTTTGCCGCGCCGCTGGCGGACCGGTTTTATGTGATGGAGCACGGTCAGATCGTCGAGACTTTTGCTGCATCCGAACTGGAGGCCAAGATGCCGGTCCTGACCGAGCTGCTTGGCGTGTAGTGCGAGCGATCGAATTCAATAGCAAACAATAATTTCCAACGGAGACACCATGAAACGTAACGCTATCGCCATTGCCACCGCTGCCCTGTGCGCAGTGGGCTTTTCCTCCTTCGCTCACGCCCAGGTATCGGGCGACACCATCAAGATCGGTTTTATTTCGGACATGTCGGGCGTGTATTCCGACGTCGATGGCTTGGGCGGCGCCGAAGCCATCAAGATGGCGATCGCCGACGCCGGCGTGGTCATCGCTGGCAAGAAAGTGGAATTCATTTCCGCCGACCACCAGAACAAGGCCGACATCGCCGCCTCCAAGGCGCGCGAATGGTTCGACCAGCAGGGCGTCGACATGCTAATCGGCGGCACCAACTCGGGCGCCAGCCTGGCCATGGCCAAGGTGGCGGCCGAAAAGAAAAAGATTTTCGTCGCCATCGGCGCGGGCTCGTCGCGCCTGACCAATGAAGAATGCACGCCGTACACCGTGCATTACGCCTACGACACGGTGGCGCTGGCGCGCGGCACCGGCGGCACCATCGTCAAGCAGGGCGGCAAGAACTGGTACTTCATGACGGCCGATTATGCATTCGGCCACTCGCTGGAAAAAGACACGGCCGAAGTGGTCAAGGCGGCCGGCGGCAAGGTGCTGGGCAGCGTCAAGCATCCGCTGGGCGCCTCGGACTTTTCTTCGTTCCTGCTGCAGGCGCAAGGCGCCAAGCCGCAGATCCTGGGCCTGGCCAATGCCGGCGGCGACGCCATCAACAGCATCAAGGCGGCCAATGAATTCGGCGTGTCGAAAACCGTCAAGCTGGCGGGCTTGCTGATCTTTATCAACGACATCCATTCGCTGGGCCTGAACCTGACGCAGGGTATGTACCTGACCGATGGCTGGTACTGGGACCTGAATCCGGAAACGCGCGCCTGGTCGAAACGCTATTTCGACAAGATGAAGAAAGAGCCGTCGATGCTGCAGGCTGGCGACTACTCGGCCGCCGCCAACTACCTGAAAGCCGTCAAGGCGATTGGTACCGACGATTCCGACAAAGTCATGGCCTACCTGAAAAAGACCAAGATCAACGACATGTTCACCAAGAATGGCGAAATTCGTCCCGACGGCCGCATGGTGCACGATATGTACCTGATGGAAGTGAAAAAGCCGGCCGAGTCGAAATACCCGTGGGATTACTACAAGGTGGTGGCCACCGTGCCGGGTGCGCAAGCGTACCTGACCAAGGCCGAATCGAAGTGTTCGCTCTGGAAATAAGTTAAACGGAACTGCCCGCCTGGCCCATGCCACGCGGGCAGTTCCGCCATGGCCGCTCGTTCCGGCTCGCCATGCTTCACCTTGCGCCGCCCTGCCCAGGCAGGATGGCGTGTCTCCCTTGATACCGCACCGTCGTCCGGCGGTGCTTTTTATACTGTGATGCCATGGAAATTTTCGGCGTTCCATTACAAGCGATGATGAGCCAGCTGCTGCTGGGTCTCGTCAACGGCTCGTTCTATGCCATGTTGTCCCTCGGTCTGGCCGTCATCTTCGGCCTGCTCAACGTCATTAATTTCTCGCACGGCGCCATGTACATGATGGGCGCGTTCCTGGCCTGGATGGGGCTCAGCTATTTCGATATCAATTACTGGGCCATGCTGGTGATCGCACCGATTATCGTCGGCGCGTTCGGCATCCTGATCGAAAAAACCATGCTGCGCTGGCTGTACAAGCTCGACCATTTATACGGTTTGCTGCTGACCTTCGGCATCACGCTGATTGTCGAAGGCGTGTTTCGCTCCTTCTACGGCGTGTCGGGCCAGCCGTATGCCGTGCCGGAACTGCTGGCCGGCGCCACCGATCTCGGCTTCATGATCCTGCCGAATTACCGCGCCTGGGTCGTGGTCGCCTCGCTGGTCGTGTGCCTGGCGACCTGGTTCGTGATCGAAAAAACCAAGCTCGGCGCCTACCTGCGGGCCGGCACGGAAAACCCGAAACTGGTGGAAGCGTTTGGCATCAATGTGCCGCTGATGGTGACCCTGACGTTTGGCTTCGGCGTGGCGCTGGCCGGCTTTGCCGGCGTGCTGGCCGCACCGATCATCCAGGTCTCGCCGCTGATGGGCTCGAACCTGATCATTGTCGTGTTCGCCGTGGTGGTGATCGGCGGCATGGGTTCCATCCTGGGCTCGATCCTGACCGGTCTCTGCCTGGGCGTGATCGAAGGCCTGACCCGCGTGTTCTACCCGGAAGGCTCGGCCACCGTGGTGTTCGTGGTGATGGTGATCGTGCTGCTGCTGCGTCCGGCCGGCCTGTTCGGCAAAGAAAAGTAATCCTCATCAGTCATGTATTGGAGCAATCACGATGAATAAGAATGTAGGCTACGCAATCGCCCTGGCGCTGGCGCTGGCCGCACCGTTTTACGGCTACCCGGTCTTCCTGATGAAGTTGCTGTGCTTTGCCCTGTTTGCCTGCGCCTTCAATCTGCTGATCGGCTATACCGGTCTGCTGTCGTTCGGCCATGCGGCCTTCTTTGGCGGCGCCGGCTATGTCACCGGCTATGCGCTGCGCACCTGGGGCTGGCCGACCGAACTGGGCCTGCTGGCCGGCGTCGCCACCGGCGCTTTCCTGGGACTGGTGATGGGCGGCCTGGCGATCCGCCGCCAGGGCATCTACTTCACCATGATCACGCTGGCCCTGGCACAGATGGTGTACTTCCTGGCGCTGCGTTTGCCTTTCACGGGCGGCGAAGATGGGCTGCAGGGTGTTCCACGTGGAACGTTATTGGGCACGATCGACCTGGGCAACGACACGGTGCTGTACTACGTGGTGCTGGCCATCTTCATCGCCGGCTTTGCCCTGATCGTGCGCACCATTCACTCGCCGTTCGGCCAGGTGCTGAAAGCGATCAAGGAAAACGAACCGCGCGCCATCTCGCTCGGCTACGACGTCAACAAGTACAAGCTGACGGCCACCGTGCTGTCGGCTTCCTTGGCGGCACTGGCCGGCGCCACCAAGACGCTGGTACTGGGCTTTGAAACGCTGACCGACGTCTACTGGGGCATGTCGGGCCTGGTCGTGCTGATGACGCTGGTCGGCGGCATGGGGACATTGGCCGGCCCGATCCTGGGTGCGGTATTGATCATTGCGCTGGAAAACAAGCTGGGCGACCTGGGCACTTTCCTGGCCACGCATACGGGTGTGGAGTGGTTCGGGACCTTGGGCGAATCGGTGGGCATCGTGACGGGGATTATTTTCGTGATCTGCGTGTTGATGTTCCGGCGCGGCATCGTGGGCGAGGCGATCGCCCGCTTCGGCGGCAGGGCAGTCAAGCCTGCCGCCTGATTGGGAAGTAGCAAGCAAGGCCGGACGCAAGTCCGGCTTTTTTTATCTGGAGACAGTTTTTTTAGCGTTACCTCATCAATGAATGGAGAACAGCTATGACCGCAACAACCATGCGCACCGGCGGTGGCCTGTGCACATTACTTTTACTGGCCGCGTGCGGCAGCAATCACCGGGCCGAAGAGCTGAACCAGCTGCCCGGCTACCTGGGCACGATCACGCGCCTGGACGTCGATGGCAAGACCAATGACCTGCTGACAGCTGGCCTCGGCAAGACAGGGCTGGCCGCCGCCGCTCCCGCGTATGCGGACGCCGAACATCCGACCGCTGCCGAACTGCGCCGTAATGCGATTCACGCCAATTACCGCGCCGTGCTCGATATTGCCGCCAGCAGCGGCTACGGCACCCTGTACGGTCCCAACGTGGATGCCAATGGCGTGGTCGGCAGCGGCGAAGGATTGATCGCCGGCAGCGAGTACGTGGCATATGCCGACGATGGCACGGGCAAGAAAAATGTCACGCTGATGGTGCAGGTCCCAAGCACCTTCGATCCGGAGCGCGCCTGCATCGTGACGGGCACCTCGAGCGGCTCGCGCGGCATCTACGGCGCCATCGGCAGCTCCGGCGAATGGGGCCTGAAAAAAGGCTGCGCCGTGGCCTATGCGGACAAGGGTTCCGGTACCGGCCTGTATGTGTTCGAGGACGACAGCGTCAACCTGCAGAACGGCCTGCGCGCCACGCGCACGTCTGCCGGCAAGAACGCCATCTTCGCACCGGACCTGTCGGACACCGAGCGCGCCGCCTTTGCCAGCGCCAACCCGAACCGCATCGCCTTCAAGCACGCGCACTCGCAGCAGAACCCGGAAAAGGACTGGGGCAAGGCCACCTTGCAGGCAGTCGAGTTTGCCTACTATGTGCTGAACGAGCGCCATGGCGTGGTGGCGCGCGACGGCACCTCGCACCTGGTGCGCCTGACGCCGAAGAACACCATCACCATCGCGTCGAGCATTTCCAATGGCGCCGGCGCGGCGCTGCTGGCGGCCGAGCAGGACACCAAGGGGCTGATCAGCGGCGTGGCCGCCAGCGAACCGCAGGTGCAGCCGCAGCCATCGACCGCCTACAGCGTGCGGCAGGGCAGTGTGACGGTCGCCAGTCCGGGCCGCGCGCTGTTCGACTACGCCACGTACGCAGCGCTGTACCAGCCCTGCATCGCCTCGGTGGCCGGCAATGCCGGACGCTGCATGGCGCTGGCCGCCAAGGGCTTGCTCAATGGCGGCGACCTGGCATCGCAACAGCAGGATGCGAAACGGCGCCTGCAGGCGTATGGCTGGCTGATTGATTCCGATCCGCTGCAGGCGTCGCACGCGGGCACGAATATTCTGGTGGCCGTCACCTACGCGTATGCCTACGGAAAATTTTCCGTGACGGATAAAGTCTGCGGTTTCAGCTTTGCACAGACCGATGCGCTGGGCAGTCCCGTCGCCTATACCAATGCACAGAAGGCGGCCAGCTTTGCCACGCAGAACGGCATTCTCGGCAATGTACTCTACGAGAATGCTGCCGGTGGCGCGCGCGTATATACCGCCGCGGTGTCGCCGTCGAGCAACCTGGCCGACCAGGCGCTCGACGGCTTCCTGTGCCTGCGCAGCCTGGCAACGGGTGTGGATGCTGTCAGCGGGGTGGCGTTGACGGGCACGCTGGCCACGCAAAGCACGCGCGTGCGCGCCGGCATGGCCGAGGTGCAGGCCACGGGCAAGCTGAACGGAAAACCGGCGATTATCGTGCAGGGCCGCAGCGACACCTTGATTCCTGTCAATCACGCGTCGCGCGCCTACCTGGGCCTGAACGCCGTGGCCGAAGGCGCGAACAGCAAGCTGCGCTATATCGAGGTGACCAACGCCAACCACTTCGACTCCTTCAGCAGCGCCTTGCCGACGCTGATCGTGCCTTTGCACGTGTATCTGAACCGCGCACTGGACGCCATGTATCTGCATCTGAAAAGCAGCCAGGCCTTGCCGCCATCGCAGGTGGTGCGCACCGTCACGCGGACGGACGCCAGCACGGTGATCACCAACGTCAATCTGCCGGCCATCGCGGCGGCGCCGGTGGCAGGCAATGCCATTACACTGACGGGAACGGCGGTGAACATCCCTGACTAACTGTGCACGGTAAAAAAAATGGCCACGTTTCACGTGGCCATTTTTTATTGATCTGCTGGCGCAGGTCCGCACGTCCTGTATGCGGCTGTCAGCTCACCATGCCGCCGCATAGATCGCGCGGGCATCCGTCAGCGTGACAGGCCGGGGATTATTGCCCAGCAAGCGCGTCTGCAACATGGCAGCCTCGGCCAGAGCATCCAGGTCGCTTTCCGCAATCCCCACTTCTCTCAGCGTGCGCACGATGCCGGTCTCGGCCGCCAGCGCCTGCATCGCATCGATCATTGCCTGTGCGCGTGCGTCCTCGCTGCCGCTGGCGTGGGGCGCAACAATGGAAGCCAGCTGTGCATACAGCGGCGCCGCATGGGACAGGTTAAAGCGCAGCACATGCGGCAGTACCAGCGCATTCGACAAGCCATGGGGCACGTGGAACATGCCGCCGATCGGATAGGCGAGGGCATGCACAGCCGCCACCGGGGCATTGGAAAACGCCTGGCCCGCCAGGGTGGCGCCCAGCAGCATGGCTTGTCGCGCTGCCAGATCCTGGCCATTGCGGCAGACACGCGCGAGGTTTTGTGACAGCAGCGTCAACGCCTGCTGCGCCAGAATGTCGGACAAGGGGTTCTTCAGGTGCGCGCTGGTATACGCTTCGATTGCATGCACCATCGCATCGATACCGGTGGCGGCGGTAATCGCCGGTGGTAAGCCCAAAGTCAGGTTGGCGTCGAGAATGGCCAAGTCCGCATACAGCTGCGGCGCCACCACGCCCATCTTGCTGGTGGCGCCAGTCGTGACTATCGAGATATTCGTCACTTCCGATCCCGTGCCTGCCGTAGTCGGTATTTGTACCAGCGGCAGCCGCTGGCCCTGCACCTTGCCGATACCGTACATATCGGCTAGCTGCTGGTGGCCGGGCGCCAGCACGGCGATCAGCTTGGCCACATCCATCGAGCTGCCGCCGCCCAGACCGATGACCAGTTCCACGTGAAACAATTGCGCCTGCGCGACGGCAGCCATGACCACCGCTTCGGGCGGATCGGCCTGCACGTCGGCGTAGACGTGGACCTCGATGCCTGCGTCCCGCAAGCTGCGCAGCGGCGTCTCCACCAGGCCCGTGTTGAGAAAGCCGGGATCGGTAACCAGCAGAGCGCGCTTTACCTCAGGAAAATGCTGCCGGATATAGGCGCCCAACTGCGCGCTGGCGCCTGGTTCGCTGATCAGATGGGGGACGGTTCGGAATTGGAATACTGACATGCTGACTCCTGAATAAAGGATACAGCGAGCTTACTCCGCTTTTCAGTCATCGGCTTGTTCCACGTGAAACCTGACCGTGGTCTTGCTGGCACTGATCAACCGTTGTTCCACGTGGAACAGGCAAACGCTGTTTGCTTGTCTACTGAGTAAAAATTAAGCAAAAAATGACCCGTAAAAAGTTATGGCCGCAAAAAGACTCTATAATCGGAGCTCACTCCTCGCATTTTTCTAATTACTCATGTTATTTCCTACAGAATTCGACGTCATCGTCGTCGGTGGTGGTCACGCCGGTACCGAGGCGGCACTCGCTTCCGCCCGCATGGGGCAGAAGACGCTTTTGCTGACCCATAATATCGAGACCCTGGGCCAGATGTCGTGCAACCCGTCCATCGGCGGCATCGGCAAGGGCCACCTGGTCAAGGAAGTCGACGCCATGGGCGGCGCGATGGCAATTGCCACCGACGAGTCCGGCATCCAGTTCCGCATCCTGAACTCCTCGAAAGGCCCGGCAGTTCGCGCCACGCGCGCCCAGGCCGACCGTATTCTTTACAAGGCCGCGATCCGCTCGCGCCTGGAAAACCAGCCCAACCTGTGGCTGTTCCAGCAGGCCGTCGACGACCTGATCGTCGAAGGCGACCGCGTGGTCGGCGCCGTGACGCAGATCGGCCTGAAGTTCCTGGCCCGCGCCGTGGTGCTGACGGCGGGCACTTTCCTCGACGGCAAGATCCACGTTGGCCTGAACAACTACTCGGCCGGCCGTGCCGGCGACCCGCCGGCAATTTCTTTATCGGCGCGCCTGAAAGAACTGAAGCTGCCGCAGGGCCGCCTGAAGACCGGCACGCCGCCGCGCATCGACGGGCGCAGCATCGACTTTTCCGTGATGCAGGAACAGCCTGGCGACCTCGATCCGGTACCTGTCTTCTCGGTAATGGGCAACACATCCATGCACCCGAAACAGGTGCCATGCTGGATCACGCACACCAACAGCCAGACGCACGACATTATCCGCGCCGGCCTGGATCGCAGCCCCATGTATACAGGCGTGATCGAAGGCGTCGGTCCCCGTTATTGCCCGTCGATCGAAGACAAGATCCACCGCTTTGCCGGCAAGGAATCGCACCAGATTTTCCTGGAACCGGAAGGCTTGAGCACGCACGAATTCTATCCGAACGGCATCTCGACCAGCCTGCCGTTCGACGTGCAGATTGCCCTGGTGCGCTCGATGAAAGGCATGGAAAACGCGCATATCCTGCGCCCCGGCTATGCCATCGAATACGATTATTTCGACCCGCGTGGCCTGAAAGCGTCACTGGAAACCAAGGTCGTGGCAGGGCTGTTTTTTGCCGGCCAGATCAATGGCACCACGGGCTACGAGGAAGCGGCCGCGCAAGGCATGCTGGCCGGCATCAATGCCGCGCTGCTGACGCAAGGCAAGGAATCGTGGACGCCAGGCCGCTCCGAGGCGTACCTGGGCGTGCTGGTCGACGACCTGATCACGCAGGGTGTGCAGGAGCCGTACCGCATGTTTACCAGCCGCGCCGAGTACCGCCTGAGCCTGCGTGAAGACAATGCCGACATGCGCTTGACGGAAATCGGCCGGGCCCTGGGCTGCGTCGGCGATGTGCAGTGGGAAGCGTTCGAGCGCAAGCGCGAAGCCGTCGCCGTGGAACTGGAACGCCTGCGTTCCACGTGGGTCAATCCGCGCATCCTGGCCGCGGCCGAATCGGAGCGCATCGTTGGCCAGGCCATCGAGCGCGAATACTCGCTGGCCGACCTGCTGCGCCGCCCGAACGTGGCCTACGACACGCTGATGAGCATGACCGGCGTCGAAGGCCAGGCCCTGGCCGGCCCCGGCGTGGAAGACCCGGCGGTGCGCGAGCAGGTGGAAATCCAGCTCAAATACGCGGGCTATATCGAGCGCCAGACCAAGGAAATCGAGCGTCACGAACACTATGAGAACCTGGCCTTGCCGCAGGGTTTCAACTACCTCGATATCGCCGCCCTGTCGGTCGAAGTGCGCCAGAAACTCGACAAGCAGCGCCCCGAAACCCTGGGCCAGGCATCGCGCATTTCCGGCGTCACGCCGGCCGCCATTTCGCTGTTGCTGGTACACCTGAAAAAACGCGGATTCGGCGCAGGTCAGGCCGGCATACAGACCACTACTTTACAGGACGAGGTTGTTGAATGAAGCAGTTTGACCGGGCCGCATTGGCCCAGATTTTGAATGATGGTATTGCCGCGCTGGCGCTGGACCTGGGCGCGGAGCAGGCTGAAAAACTGCTCGATTATCTGGCTTTACTGGCCAAGTGGAACAGCGTCTACAACCTGACCTCGGTGCGCGATCCGATGCAGATGCTGACCCTGCATGTGCTCGACTCGCTGGCTGCCGTGCCGGCGTTTGCAGAGGCGAAAAACGTCCTCGACGTGGGCGCCGGCGGCGGCCTGCCAGGCATGGTGCTGGCGATCGCGCGGCCGGACGTCAAGGTGTCGATGATCGACACGGTGCACAAGAAAACCGCGTTTTTGACGCAAGTGAAGGCAGAGCTGGGCCTGGCCAACGTGACGGTGTACACCAAGCGCGTGGAGCAGCTGGAAGTGAAGCAGAAATTCGACGTGATCACCTCGCGCGCGTTTGCCGACCTGTCCGACTTCGTCAACTGGTCCAATCACGTACTGGAGGAGGGCGGGCAATTCATTGCCTTGAAGGGGGTGGCCCCGCCAGACGAGCGCGAGCGACTCCCGGCAGACTGGAAAGTGACGAAATTGCAGCCTATCCAGGTTCCAGGGCTAAATGCAGAGCGTCATCTGGTCTTTATAGCAAGAATTTAAGAACTGAAATTTAAACGATGTAAATCGTATAAACGGTATAAATCGTTTATACGATATAAACTATATAAATCGTATAAACAGTATAAATTGTATATATTGTATAAATAAAATAAACAGTATAAATCGTTTCGGTGGGTTGCCGGGACGCGACCATGCAGTGCGCATCCATTTACAATTAGAAGATACATGGCCAAAATTTTTTGTGTAGCAAATCAAAAGGGTGGTGTTGGTAAAACCACAACAAGCGTCAACCTGTCCGCCGGCCTGGCCAAGCTGAACCAGCGCGTGCTGCTGGTCGACCTGGACCCGCAAGGCAATGCCACCATGGGCGCCGGCATCAACAAGGCCGGTCTCGCTGCCTCGACCTATGAAGTGATGCTGGGCGAGTCCGATGTCAAAACGGCACGCCAGCGTTCGGAGACAGGCCGCTTCGACGTGCTGCCGTCGAACCGCGAGCTGGCCGGCGCCGAAGTGGAGATGGTGGAACTGGACCGCCGCGAGAGCCGTCTGAAGGATGCGCTGGCCGAAGTCGACAGCGAATACGACTTCATCCTGGTCGATTGTCCGCCGGCGCTGTCGATGCTGACCTTGAATGGCTTGTGCGCCGCGCATGGCGTGATCATCCCGATGCAGTGCGAGTACTACGCGCTGGAAGGTTTGTCCGACCTGGTCAACACCATCAAGAAGGTGCATGCCAACCTGAACCCGGAACTGAAGATCATCGGCCTGTTGCGCGTGATGTTCGATCCGCGCATGACATTATCGCAACAAGTGTCGGCCCAGCTGGAACAGCACTTCGGCGACAAGGTCTTCAAGACCATTATCCCGCGCAACGTGCGACTGGCCGAGGCACCGTCGTACGGGTTGCCTGGCGTCAACTTCGACCCCAGCTCGAAAGGCGCGCAGGCGTATATCGCGTTTGGCGCCGAGATGGTCGAGCGCATCAAGCATATGTAAACAGAGCAGGACAGACCCGCAGCATCGGGGTCCGACCCTTCGGGTCATACCCCTGCTTCTGCAGTTGGGTTGATACTTTATTAACCCTAAGAAAAATACTGGGGTCGGACCCGAAGGGTCCGACCCCTAAGCTAGTTAGGACAGCATGGCTACCAAAAAATTAAAAGGACTGGGCCGCGGCCTCGACGCCCTGTTGGGCGGCGGCGACTTCGCCAGTCCGGAAGTGAATACTCCGACAACGTTGCCGGTCACGCAAATGCAGGCCGGCAAATACCAGCCGCGCACGCGCATGGACGAGGGCGCCTTGAATGAACTGGCCGCCTCGATCAAGGCGCAGGGTTTGATGCAGCCGATCCTGGTGCGTCCGATCGGCCAGGATACGTTGAGCGGACTTGTCAAATATGAAATCATCGCCGGCGAACGGCGTTTCCGCGCCTCGCAGCTGGCGGGGCTGACGGAAGTGCCGGTACTGGTGCGCGATGTCGACGACCTGGCCGCCGCGGCCATGGCGCTGATCGAGAATATCCAGCGCGAAGACCTGAACCCGCTGGAAGAAGCGCAGGGCATCCACCGCCTGATTACGGACTTCAGTTTTACCCATGAGCAAGCGGCCACTGCGGTCGGACGCTCGCGCAGTGCTGTGTCCAACCTGTTGCGCCTGATGAATCTGGCCGCTCCCGTGCAGACCATGCTGATGGCCGGCGACATCGACATGGGCCATGCGCGCGCACTGCTGGCGGTGGATGCGGCCAGCCAGATCAACCTGGCCAACCAGGTGGTGGCGAAGCGGCTGTCGGTACGCGAAACGGAAAAACTGGTGACAAAAACCGTCGAAGAAGCGGCCAACCCGATAGAGCCGCGCGTAAAAGAGAAGTCGGGCGACATCGCGCGGCTGGAAGAAGAGCTGTCCGATGCGCTGGCAACCCCGGTGGTATTCAAGATGGGCAACAAAGGGCGTGGCCAATTGGTGATTGATTTTGCCGATCTTGACGTACTGGACGGTTTGTTAAGCCGTTTGCGTGGTTAAATGGCGGGTTGCTAACACGGGCGCCAGCGGCGCGGCAAGCCGCTTTGCCATATGTTGGTGCAAATCGCCGCGAAGTGTCGGTAAAGCGTCTGTTTCATGCTGCAATTGCCCTGCAGCGGTGCGCCAACGTTTGACTCTGTATATCAAAGCCAACTATAATCCCGTGTCTTTGCGTGTGTAGATTTTTCCGGGAACTTGGTAATTGAGTGATTCGATGCAAAACATTGCCAAGCCGGTCTACAAAGTAGTTGCCTTGCAGCTAGCAATCGTGATCAGCTTTGCCACTGTTACCCTGTTTTTTGGTGGCAGTAACCGAGGCTGGTCCGCCGCAGTTGGCGGTGCAATCGCCGTCATTGGCAGCGTGGCATATGCCATGCTGGTCGTTCGCGGCTCCAGCGACGCCAAAAAGGCTTTTCGTGCGCACGTGCGCGCGGAAGCGGTGAAAATATTTATCACAGCGGTGCTGTTTATATTGGCACTGGTGTTGTTTCAGTCGGCCGCCTGGTTATGGCTGATCTTGGGTTTCGCGGTGGCAACCTTAGCATACTGGTTTTCATTGCTCGCTGTTTAATCATTGGTTTTAGGGCCTGTTGTGCTCTGAAACGACAAATCTAAATTCATTATGACCACAGAACACGCTATTGAAGCGGGCCATGCTGCCCCGGCCAACGCCACAGAATACATCAGCCACCACTTGGCCCACTTGAAAAGCGCCGATGGCGCCTACAATCTGGACACCTTCTGGGTGTCGGCCATCCTGGGCTTTGTATTCCTTGCCGTTTTCTACATGGCTTCGCGCCGCGCGACCGCCGGTGTTCCTGGCAAGCTGCAAAACTTCGTCGAAATGATCATGGAAATGGTCAATGAGACTATCAATGGGGCCTTTCACGCAAAAAGCAAGATCATCGCGCCACTGGCCATCACGATTTTCGTGTGGGTCTGGTTGCTGAACGCGATGGACTTCCTGCCGGTTGACCTGTTGCCGAAAGTATTGAGCTGGTTCGGCGTGCACAAGCTGCGCGTGGTACCGACTGCCGACGTGAACCATACATTTGCGATGTCGTTCTCGGTGGTTCTGTGCATTATCGCTTTCTCCGTCAAGGCCAAGGGCCTGGGCGGCTGGATCAAGGAATTGTTCACGGCGCCGTTCCACGCCAGTGGCATTGTCGGCACGATCTTGCTGGCACCAGTTAATTTCCTGCTGCAAATGGTTGAGTTGGTTGCAAAACTGATCTCCCTGTCGCTGCGACTGTTCGGCAATATGTATGCCGGCGAACTGATTTTCATCTTGATCGCGTTGTTGCCTTGGTGGGCACAGTGGGCGTTGGGTGGTCCATGGGCAATTTTCCATATCTTGATTGTAACTTTGCAAGCTTTTGTGTTTATGGCGTTGACGGTTGTGTATCTGAGCCTTGCGGTTGAGAAGCATTAATCAGCAACTTTATATTTTGTTTTTTAGTTAGTACCTTTCGTTTTTAAATTTAGGAGAATTTTATGCAAGCTCTGATCGCACAAGTACAAAGCATGACCGTTCTGGCAGCAGCAATCATCATCGGCCTGGCCGCAATCGGTACCGCTTTGGGCTTCGCTATCTTGGGTGGTAAATTCCTGGAAGCTTCGGCACGTCAACCAGAACTGATGCCACAACTGCAAACCAAACTGTTCGTTATCGCTGGTCTGCTGGATGCTATCTCGATGATCGGCGTTGGTATCGCTCTGCTGTACACGTTCGCTAACCCGTTCCTGTCGGCTCTGACCGCTGTTGCTCAGTAATTCGCTCCAACCCTAGGAGAAACTTTTAGTCAGGAGCAAAGGTATGGACATCAATATGTCGCTCATCGGCCAGATGATCACCTTCGCGGTGTTGGTCTGGTTCTCGATGAAGTTCGTATTTCCAGCGCTGAACACAGCGCTGGATGAGCGTGCCAAACGAATCGCGGATGGATTGGCTGCGGCCGATCAAGGTCAGGCTTCGATGGCTGTCGCTGAAAAGCGTGCGCAAGAAGCATTGAATGGTGCACGTGAAGAAGCGTCGCAACGTGTTGCGGACGCTGAAAAGCGCGCCCAGCTGGTTGCTGAAGAGATCAAGCAAAATGCCCAGGCTGAAGCAGCGCGTATCATTGCGCAAGCCCAGTCCGACGCCGAGCAGCAACTGTCGAAAGCACGCGAACAATTGCGCGCTCAGGTGGCTGACCTGGCGATCAAGGGTGCCGAGCAGATCTTGAAACGTGAAGTAAACCCAACGGCTCACGCCGAAATGTTGCAGCGTCTTGCTGTCGAGCTGTAATCATGGCAGAACTCGCAACCGTCGCCCGTCCCTACGCGGAAGCTTTGTTCCGCGTAGCCCAAGCTGGTAAGGAGTCAAGCAACCTCGCGGCGTGGTCCGAACTGGTGTCCGAATTGGCCCAGGTTGGCAGCCACCCCGAGGTACAGGCGTACGCGCGCAATCCGAAAGTTTCGGAAAGCGACGTCGCCGCCACCATCCTGTCGTTGTTGAAATCGCCGCTCAACGAAGAAGTCAAAAACTTCGTGACCCTGTTGATCGAAAATGGCCGCATCAGCCTGCTGCCGGAAATCGGCGCGCAATTCCACCTGTTGAAAAACAGCCTGGAAGGTGCGGCTGACGCCGAGATCACGAGCGCTTTCGATCTGAGCGAAGGCCAAACGGCCGAGCTGGTCGCAACGCTGGAAAAGAAATTCAGTCGTAAGCTCAACCCTGCCGTCACAGTGGATCCATCGCTGCTCGGCGGCGTGCGCGTGGTTGTTGGCGACCAGGTGCTCGACACATCGGTGCGCGCCAAGCTGCAGCAACTGCACGCTGCTCTGGTGTCGTAAGACACGCGCTTCGGCAGGCCAGCTAAGACAGACCCTTACCCCTCGCGCAAGCTGAGAGAAACACTTTTAGGAGTTAGTATGCAACTCAACCCATCTGAAATCAGCGAGTTGATCAAGAGCCGGATCCAAGGTCTTGATGGCGGCGCTGAAGTGCGTAACCAAGGCACGGTCATTTCCGTCGCCGACGGTATCTGCCGCATCCACGGCCTGTCGGACGTGATGCAAGGCGAGATGCTGGAATTCCCGGGCAACACGTTCGGCCTGGCGATGAACCTGGAGCGCGACTCCGTCGGTTCCGTGATTCTGGGTGCTTACGAGCACATCTCCGAAGGCGACACGGTGAAATGCACCGGCCGCATTCTGGAAGTGCCGGTCGGTCCTGAACTGCTGGGCCGCGTGGTCAACGCGCTGGGTCAGCCGATCGACGGCAAAGGCCCGGTCGAAGCGAAAATGACGGCCGCGATCGAAAAAATCGCACCGGGCGTGATCGCCCGTGAATCCGTTTCGCAACCAATGCAAACCGGCCTGAAGTCGATCGATGCGATGGTTCCAGTTGGCCGCGGCCAGCGCGAACTGATCATCGGCGACCGTCAAACCGGTAAATCGGCCGTGGCGATTGATGCGATCATCAATCAAAAAGGCCAGGGCATGAAATGTATCTACGTCGCGATTGGCCAGAAGGCCTCGTCGATCAAGAACATCGTGCGCTCGCTGGAACAGCACGGCGCGATGGAATACACCATCGTTGTCGCCGCTTCCGCTTCGGAATCGGCCGCCATGCAATACATCTCGCCGTACTCGGGTTGCGCCATGGGCGAATACTTCCGTGACCGCGGTGAAGATGCACTGATCGTCTACGATGACCTGTCCAAGCAAGCTGTTGCTTACCGTCAGATCTCGCTGCTGCTGCGCCGTCCACCAGGTCGCGAAGCGTACCCAGGCGACGTGTTCTACCTGCACAGCCGTCTGCTGGAACGCGCAGCGCGCGTGAACGCCGACTACGTCGAGAAGTTCACCAACGGCGCCGTGACCGGCAAGACCGGTTCGCTGACGGCACTGCCGATCATCGAAACGCAAGCAGGCGACGTGTCGGCCTTCGTGCCAACCAACGTGATTTCGATTACCGACGGTCAGATCTTCCTGGAAACGTCGTTGTTCAACGCCGGTATCCGTCCTGCAATTAACGCCGGTATTTCCGTATCGCGCGTCGGTGGCGCCGCCCAGACCAAGGTCATCAAAAACCTGTCCGGCGGTATCCGTACCGACCTGGCGCAGTACCGTGAGCTGGCCGCGTTTGCGCAGTTCGCATCGGACCTGGACGAATCGACCCGCAAGCAGCTGGACCGTGGTGCCCGCGTAACGGAATTGCTCAAGCAAGCCCAGTACTCGCCACTGTCGATCTCGCTGATGGCTGTCTCGCTGTTCTCGGTGAACAAGGGCTTCATGGACGACGTGCCAGTCAAGCAAGTGCTGTCGTTCGAAGCAGGCGTCCACGCTTACATGAAAACCAAGCAAGCTGCTCTGCTGGCCAAGATCGAAGAAACCAAGCAACTCGACAAAGACAGCGAAGCAACTCTGTCGGCGGCCATTGCTGATTTCAAGAAATCCGGCGCATATTAAGCGGCCAGGCGGCGCCCGCCTCGAGTGAGGCGCCGCCCTACGCGCAGAAGGAGTAAGGACTCATGGCATCAAGCAAAGAGATACGTGGCAAGATCAAAAGCGTAGAGAATACGAAGAAGATCACCAAGGCGATGGAAATGGTCGCCGCGTCCAAAATGCGCAAGGCGCAAGACCGGATGCGGGCCGCTCGTCCCTACAGTGACAAGATTCGTAATATCGCCGCCAATCTGGCGAATGCCAATCCGGAATACACCCACCCGTTCCTGGCAGCAGCGCAGGGCACGGAAGCGAAGGCAGCGGGTTTCATCGTCGTCACGACCGACAAGGGTCTGTGCGGCGGCATGAACACCAATATCTTGCGCCAGGTAACGTCCAAGTCGCGCGAGCTGGAAGCAGCCGGCAACAAGATTGAAGCAGTCGCCATCGGTAACAAGGGTTTGGGTTTTTTGAATCGTATCGGCGTCAAGATCGTCGCCTCTGCCATTCAGACTGGCGATACGCCACACCTGGATAAATTGATCGGACCTGTCAAGGTCATGCTCGAAGAGTTCCAGGCCGGCAAGCTCGATGCAGTGTACCTGTGCTACACCAAATTCATCAACACGATGAAGCAGGAACCAGTGGTCGAACAGCTGCTGCCTTTGACGGCTGACAAAATGGTCGCCGACAAGAGCGCACACTCGTGGGATTACATCTACGAGCCAGATGCACAAAGCATCATCGACGAATTGCTGGAGCGCTATGTAGAAGCGCTGGTGTACCAGGCAGTCGCGGAAAATCTGGCGTCCGAGCAATCGGCACGGATGGTCGCGATGAAAGCTGCAAGCGACAACGCAGGTAGTGTGATCGGCGAACTGAAGCTCGTCTACAACAAGACCCGCCAAGCTGCGATTACCAAAGAACTCTCCGAAATCGTCGCCGGTGCGGCAGCGGTTTAAACGAATTTAACTATATTTGAAGGAACGAACATGGCTGATGGCAAAATCGTTCAGTGTATCGGCGCTGTGGTGGACGTTGAGTTTCCCCGCAACGCGATGCCTAAGGTATTTGATGCCTTGAAGATGGCGGGCTCGGAACTGACCCTGGAAGTACAACAACAGCTGGGCGACGGCATTGTCCGTACCATTGCACTCGGTTCGTCCGATGGCCTGCGTCGCGGCATGATGATCCAGAACACCGGCAAACCTATCATGGTGCCAGTCGGTAAAGCAACCCTGGGCCGCATCATGGACGTGCTGGGTAACCCGATCGACGAATGCGGTCCGGTATCGCACGAACAGATCGCGTCGATCCACCGCACCGCTCCTGCGTACGACGAACTGTCGCCATCGCAAGAACTGCTGGAAACCGGCATCAAGGTGATCGACCTGGTGTGCCCGTTTGCAAAAGGCGGTAAAGTCGGCCTGTTCGGCGGCGCCGGCGTGGGCAAGACCGTGAACATGATGGAACTGATCAACAACATCGCCAAGGCACACAGCGGCGTGTCCGTGTTTGCCGGCGTGGGCGAGCGTACTCGCGAGGGTAACGACTTCTACCACGAGATGGCTGACGCGAAAGTGGTCGATCTGGAAAATCCGGAAAACTCCAAAGTTGCGATGGTGTACGGTCAGATGAATGAACCACCAGGCAACCGTCTGCGCGTGGCGCTGACCGGCCTGACGATCGCTGAATCGTTCCGTGATGAAGGCAAGGACGTTCTGTTCTTCGTCGACAACATCTACCGCTTCACGCTGGCCGGTACCGAAGTATCCGCACTGCTGGGCCGTATGCCGTCGGCTGTGGGTTACCAGCCAACGCTGGCCGAAGAAATGGGCCGTCTGCAAGAGCGTATCACGTCGACCAAAACCGGCTCGATCACCTCGATCCAGGCCGTCTACGTTCCTGCCGATGATTACACCGATCCGTCGCCAGCAACCACCTTTGCCCACCTCGATTCGACCGTTGCCCTGTCGCGTGACATCGCTTCGCTGGGTATCTACCCGGCCGTCGATCCACTGGACTCGACCTCGCGCCAGCTGGACCCGCTGATCGTTGGTCAAGAGCACTATGACACCGCGCGTGCCGTGCAAACGACCCTGCAGCGCTACAAGGAATTGCGCGACATTATCGCGATTCTGGGCATGGACGAGCTGGCACCGGAAGACAAACTGCTGGTGGCCCGCGCACGTAAAATGCAGCGTTTCCTGTCGCAGCCGTTCCACGTTGCTGAAGTGTTTACCGGTTCGCCAGGTAAATACGTTTCGCTGAAAGACACGATCAAGGGCTTCAAGATGATCGCGTCGGGCGAACTCGATCACCTGCCGGAACAAGCGTTCTACATGGTCGGCACGATCGACGAAGCAATCGAAAAAGCCAAGAAACTTAACTAAGTTAAGTCTGGGCCTAACCCCGCCCGTCATACGGCGGGGTTCTTCAACCCGATAGGACACACATGGCACACACAATTCACGTTGACGTGGTTTCCGCTGAAGAATTGATTTTTTCAGGCGAAGCAGAATTCGTCGCGTTGCCGGGTGAACAGGGCGAGCTGGGTATCTACCCACGCCACACGCCCTTGATTACCCGCATCCGTCCGGGCGCGGTCCGCATCAAGGTAGTCGGCCAGGCTGAAGAAGAGTTCGTCTTCGTTGCCGGCGGCCTGCTGGAAGTGCAGCCTGACACCGTGACCGTCCTGGCCGATACCGCGATCCGCGGTCACGACCTCGACGAAGCGAAAGCGCTGGAAGCGAAGAAGCTGGCGGAAGAAAACATCCACAACAAGGATTCGGGCATCGACTACGCGCAAGCGCAAGCCGAGCTGGCCAGCGCGATTGCGCAGCTGGCAGCGATCCAGAAGCTGCGCAAGCATTAATTTGCCGCGCATGCAAAAAAAGCAGCCTTCGGGCTGCTTTTTTTTTGCTCAAACCCAAGTGCAAAGACTGGGGTCGGACCCTCAGGGTCCGACCCCGGCAGTTCAGCCGTTGGGTTAAAAAGCCGGGCAGCTCGGATTAGGCCGAAGGCCGTAATCCGCCAACATGGTTGACGCGGCCGATAAGCTAGCTGCACATCCCGTACGCCTTGCGCTCCTCAAAATACCGGTACGTAAACGTGCGCACCGGATAGCGCTTGCCGCCCACCAGCATGTCGGGCATCGACAAATCAAACCGTTGCGGCAGCTGGCGCGGCAGCTGCAGCCGCAAACGCCATTGGGTCGCCTTGCTGTTGCCCACCGCCGAGAACATGATCGGCAGCTTCTCGATCACATCGACGATTTCCGCCTTCTGGTCCAGGCCGCGCTGATAGATGGTAGTCACCTTGGCCTGCGCGAACGGTTCCTTCTTCGGCTCTTCCAGCAGGAACGACAAACGGGTAAAGCTCGCTTGCGTGCCGACCGGCAAAGTAAAAATCAGCGCCAGTTCCGTGCCGCCATCTTTCAAGGTGGTGGGAGGCGTGGCGTAGATGCTGATATCGCGCGGCAGCTCGAAGCGCGAGCCATCCGTCCACGTCTTGCAGTCGGGCGTGGTGGCCTGGTACAGGCTGGGCGCCGTATAGTCGTCGCAGGCGGACACCAGCAGCAGGAGTGGCAAGGCAAGCAGGGCGGAACGGCGCATGGCAGTGGAGGGTAAGGAGTGAGCCGACAGTGTAAGCGATCCACCGGCGATCGGCCAGCGATGGCCTTAGCCGGGTGGCGCGCGCCGCGCCGCATGCACTGCGCAGTGCTGCGCCTGCAGGGCGGTGGCGATGATGTCGAGCGCCAGCTGCGGACGCGCCGCGCCGCACATGAAGATATCGACGGCGGCAAAGCCGGCCTCGGGCCAGGTATGGATCGAGATATGCGACTCGGCCAGCAGCAGCACGCCCGTCACGCCCGCCTCCACGCCGAAGCTGTGGAAGTGGCCGTGCAGTACCTGTGCGCCCGCTGCGATGGCCGCCTGGCGCAGCAGCGCGTCGAGCGCCGCGCAGTCGCGCAGGCGCGCCGCCGCCACCCCCGACAGGTCGGCCAGCAGATGCGTGCCCAGCGGCAGATGCACGTTCTGCGTCATGTCACTTGTGGCTGCCGCCGCTGGAGCCACCGCCATAGCTGCCGCCGCCGCTGCCGGTGCGCGAACTCCAGCTGCTGCCGCCACCGCTGCCGCTGCCGGCTACCTTGAACATGCGTACCCAGTTGGTGGCCGTGACGGAGAACGTCACCATCAGTGCATAGATCACGTATTTGCTCATGTCGGCGGCTTGTTATTGTCGAGGAAGAGGGCGGGCACGAACAGCGCCACGCAGGCCAGCACACTCCACATCAGGGTGCTGGAAAACGACACGAACATCGGAATCGCATTGAGTACCAGCGTGATGATGATGAAGACCTTGGCCACGCCGCGATGAGTCATCTTGATGTTCGAGGTGGGCGTGATGCCATGGAAGGCGGCGCCGAACCAGGCGCTCATCTGGTCATGGGCGACCGGCGTGGAGCGCGACCAGGTCATCTCTTCGCTGGTCAGCTCGGCCGCCAGTTTTGTTTGCCCGTGTTCGAATTCGTAGACATGCGTGGTGTCGCCGACCGCCACCTTCCAGTTGAAGGCGCCGGCCGCATAGGTTACCTGCGAGCCGTAGTCATACAGCTTGGCATAGGTGGCGCCGTCGAGCGTGCACTTGTCCGCGTCGAGCGCAGCCCAGGTGGGCCAGTTCGGCAGCACATTCGAGCGCGACCAGCCGTCGTCGGTTTCCACCAGCCAGAAAAAGCCCGCGTGCGCGTTGTACAGCAGGTATTCGTTCCACCCGGTGCCTTCGTCGTCGCTGCGGCGCATCATGCCGATCACGGTGAAGTCGACATTGTTGATCTTCGCCGTGGCGCCCAGCTCCAGGGTGATCTCCGCTTCGTCCTCGACCTGCTTGCCCTTGGCCAGCACCTGCGTTTCGGGGCCGCTGGCGTCGAGCTGCGCATGGCAGGCCGGGCACACCAGCTGCGCGGCGGCGCCCGGCACATACTTGATGCCGCTGCCGCAGGACGGGCAGTCGAGCGCATCGAGCTTGCCGCGGTATTTGCCGGCCGTGCGCGCAATCGCGTCCTGGTCGCGCAGCAGCTGGCACTGCATGCCTTCCAGGGTGACGGCCACGCCCTGGTACAGCACCGGCTGCGGACCATCCGTGTAGTCGAGCGTGGCGAAGCTGGCGTAGTTGCGCAGGTCGGCCACCTGGATGCGCCAGCCGCTGCCCACCTTGAACGGCAGCTCGCCCTGGCCGGCGATGCATTCGCCGCTGCGCACTTCGGCCGCCGTGTACGGCTCGTTATTGATGGTGTAGCGCTGGCCCGGACGCAGTTCGGCAAAGGCGGGCAGGGGACCGCTGGCCTTGCGTTCGCGCGTCATCGTGTACAGGCCGGACGAGTCGCCCAGCCAGGCCGTGCTGGCGTCGTCGAACAGCACATGCCACTCGTTCCAGGTGCCGGCCGCGTAGCGCTGCTGGATGCGGCCCACCACCGTGAAATGGACGCCTTCATGGATGCCGGCGGTGCCGACCTGGATCGGCGAATAGTCTTCCAGCACGGCCGACATCTTGCCGATATCGCGCACCGACTCGGCGTCCTTCAGGATCGTGCTATGGCAGTACTCGCACACGGCCAGCACGGAAGCGTGCGAGCGAAAGTGGACCTCCGCGCCGCAGCTGGGACAGGAAACAGTTTGCATGCAGTCGCGCTTAACCGATCAGTTTCTTCAACAGTTCCGCCTTCGCGCCGTCGTAGTCGGCCGCCGAAATCAGGCCCTTGTCGAGCAGGCCCTTGAGCTTTTCCAGGCGCGCTTCGATCGGTTCCCCGGCGGGCGCCGGTGGCGCCGCTGGGGCAGGTGCGGGCTGCTGCTGCAGCGTATTACCCATGCTTTGCGCCATCACCTGGCCGATCGACAGTCCGGCTCCCAGGCCCGCGCCGATGCCGGCCATGCCGCCTTCGTTCTGCGCCGCCAGCGGGATCGCGTTCGCCACCTGGAATTTGGTGAAGCCGCTCATCTTGTCGGCACCCAGGCCGCCCTTCATGCCGGCCGAGATGCGCTCGTCCAGCGCCGCCTGCAGTTCCTCGGGCAGGCTGATGCTGGCGACATTAAATTCGTCCAGGCCCACGCCATAGCGGGCAAACGCCTGGCGCAAGCCGTCCTTGACCTCTTGCGCCATCAGCGCCTGGTTGGCCGCCATGTCGAGGAAGGGCACGTTGGCGCCGCCCAGCGAGCTGGCCATGCTGGCCATCAGGATGCCGCGCAGCTGGTCTTCCACTTCGTCGCGCGTATAGACTTCGCGCGTACCGCTGATCTCCGTAAAAAAGGCGCGCGCGTCAGCGATGCGGTACGAGTACATGCCGAAGGCGCGCACGCGGATCATGTCGAAGTCCTTGTCGCGGATCGTGATCGGCTGCGGCGTGCCCCATTTGCGGCCGGTCTGCACGCGGGTGCTGAAGTAGTACACGTCCGACTTGAAGGGCGAGTCGAACAGCTTGTCCCAGTTTTTCAGGTTGGTCAGCAGCGGCAGGGTTTGCGTGGTCAGCTTGTGCGTGCCGGGGCCGAACACGTCGGCGATCTTGCCTTCGTTGACGAAGACGGCAACCTGCGACTCGCGCACGTTCAAGATGGCGCCGTTCTGGATCTCGAAATCCTGCATCGGGAAGCGCCAGGCCAGCACACCTTCCGTCTCCTCGTTCCACTGCAGTACATCGATAAACTGCTTCTTGATAAAGCTGCCGAGGCTCATGATGGTGTCCTTGCGAAGATGGTGACGGGGTCAGGAAATGCAGGCCGCGTTGATGGCGCCGATGGACAGCGCGATGGCGCCCAGCAGGCCGCCAAAGGCGGTGTTGTTCGATTCGATCTGGTCTTTCGACATGCGCAGCAGGCGCGTGGCCACCACATAGGCCAGCAATTGCACCACCATCGCGCCAAAGGCCCAGGCGAAGAATTGCTGGTAGTTCGCCGTGTGCATCAGCGACGAGGCGATGGTGGCCGAAAAGCCGAGCAGGGCGCCGCCCAGCGACAGCGCCGCGGCCTGGTTCCCCTGGCGTATCAGCAGCACCTCGTTATACGGCGTCACGCGCGTGTAGATGACAAAAAAGACAATCAACAGCACGGCGGCCAGTAAAAGGTGGATCAGATAGTTTAGGATGTCGGGCACGGCATTCCTCGCAAGTGGCGCGCCCAGCCGGCGCGATGGCCACGCTTCCAGATGAGCATTTGATAACGTCCAAGCATATTAGAACAAAAAAAGCCCAATGAACAAAAAGATTCTGATTTTATCGGTGTTCGTGGTCGCTTCCTGCGGCCTTGCGTATGAACTGATCGCCGGCGCCATGTCCAGCTATCTGCTGGGCGACTCGATCCTGCAGTTCTCCACGATTATCGGCTGTTACCTGTTTGCCATGGGGGTAGGCGCTCACTTTTCCAAGTACGTGAAGGACGGCGACGTGCTGTCGCGCTTTGTCGATATCGAGCTGGCGGTCGGCCTGATCGGCGGGCTGTCGGCGGCGGTCCTGTTCATGACGTTTTCATGGATGGCCGCGCCGTTTCGCACCTTATTGTATGTGATGGTGTTCCTGATCGGCGCACTGGTCGGCATGGAGGTGCCGCTGGTGATGCGCGCGCTGAACACGCGCCAGACGGAATTTTCCGAACTGGTCAGCCGCGTGCTGACGTTCGACTACCTCGGTGCGCTGGCCGTCTCGCTGCTGTTCCCGCTGGTGCTCTCGCCGTATCTGGGCCTGGTGCGCACGGGCTTTTTGTTCGGCATGCTCAACGTGGCCGTCGGCCTGTGGAGCATTTACGTCTTCCGCGCCGAGCTGAAAAACATGACCGGCCAGTTCCTGCGCGCCTGCGCCGTGATGCTGCTGCTGGTCACCGGCTTCGCCATGTCCGACCGCATGGTGGAGTGGGGCGAGCATGGCCTGTTCGGCGACCAGATCGTGTATTCCACCACCACGCCGTACCAGCGCCTGGTGATCACGCGCTGGAAGGACGACACGCGCCTGTACATCAACGGCAACCTGCAGTTCTCCTCGCGCGACGAATACCGCTACCACGAAGCGCTGGTGCACCCGGTGCTGGAAGCCCTGCCATGGGCGCGCCGCGTGCTGGTGCTCGGTGGCGGCGACGGCCTGGCGCTGCGCGAGATCCTGCGCTATCCGCATATCGAACACGTCACCGTGGTCGACCTGGACCCGGCCATGACGGGCGCGTTTACCACCCGCCCGGAACTGGCCGAACTCAATAAAAAATCATTCTCCGACAAGCGCGTCACCGTCATCAATGCCGACGCCGCCGTCTGGCTGCGCAACAGCGGCGACATGTTCGACGCGGCGATTGTCGACTTCCCCGACCCGTCCAGCTTCGCGCTGGGCAAGCTGTATTCGGTGCCGTTCTACGACCTGGTCAAGAAACACCTGGCGGCCAAGGGCCTGATGGTGGTGCAATCGACCTCGCCGTTCTTTGCGCCGCACGCCTACTGGACCATCGATGCCACCCTGCGCGAAGTGGGCATGCGCACCTGGCCGTATCACGCCTATGTGCCGTCGTTCGGCGAATGGGGGTTTATCCTCGCCTCGCCGCAGCTCGATTACCGGCCGCCCACCAGTTACCGCCTGCCGATGCGCTACCTGAACGCCGACACCACGCGCGAGATGTTCATCTTCCCGCCCGACATGCAGAAGCTGCCGATGGCGCCGAACCGCCTCAATACCCAGTCGCTGGTGCACGAGTTCGAGCAGGACTGGAACCGGGTGATCCGCTGATGCAGCGCCGTTCCTTCATGCTGTGGGCCGCCGGCGGCACGGCGGCGGCAGCCGCGGGCGCCGGCAGCATCGCGGCGTACCTGCGCTGGCAGGAGATCACGCCCAGGATACTGTATCCGGGGCGCAGCGAGGGGCACTTCCTTCGAGACCGCAAGGCGCTGCCGCCGCCGTCGCGCACCCTCGTCACCGACGTGGCGATATTCGGTTCCGGCATCGCCGGGCTGACGGCCGCCTGGCGCCTGAACAAACTGGGCCACAAGGACTTCCTGATGGTCGACGGCCCGCAACCGTATGGCAATGCGGCCGGCGGCCATTTCGGCGACCTGGCCTATCCCACCGGCGGCCACTATCTGCCATTGCCGTCGCCCGAATCGACGCACGTGCGCGAAATCCTGTTCGACCTGGGCATTATCCAGCGCGACCCGATGGCGGAAAAGCCGACTTACGACGAACGCTATATCCTGCACGCGCCCGAGGAACGGCTGCTGTTCAACGGCCACTGGCAGGACGGCTTTATTCCCGTCGAAGGGGTAGCGGCCGACGAACTGGCGCAGCACCGGCGTTTCTTTGCGCAGGTGGCGCAGCTGCGCCAGGTGCGCGGCAATGACGGCAAGCGCGTGTTCGTGTTTCCCACCATCGAGTCGTCGCAGGACCCGGCCTGGCAGTCGCTCGATACCATCACGTTAAAGGCGTGGATGGAGCAGCACGGCTATACCTCGCCCACGCTGCACTGGTACCTGAACTACTGCTGCCGCGACGACTACGGCACGCGCTACGACCAGGTCTCGGCCTGGGCCGGCCTGCACTACTACTGCAGCCGCTGGGGCCAGGCCGCCAACGCGGGAAACGGCGCCTGGCTGACCTGGCCCGGCGGCATGCAGCCGGTCGCCACGGCGCTGGAGCAGGCCTCTGGCGTGCAGCGCCATGCGGGCACGGTGGTGTCGCTCACGACGACGGCAAACGGCGTGGAGGCGCTGTGCATGGAGCTGGTCGACGGCCAGCCGCGCACCTATCTGGTCAAGGCCCGCAAGGCCATCTGCGCCATGCCGCTATACGTGGCGGCGCGCGTGGTGCCGGAGATCGCCAGCTACGGCTTTGACATCAAGCGCGATACGCCCGCGTATGCGCCGTGGATGGTGGCCAATTTTTTGCTGAAACGCTTCCCCGCCGAACTGCCGCATGCGCCGCTTTGCTGGGACAACGTGGTGTACCAGGAGCCGGGCCTCGGCTACGTGGTCTCGACCCACCAGGATATCCGCGTGCGCCCGCCCGAGCAAACCGTGTTCAGCGCCTATGTCGCGCTGTCCGACCGCACGCCGCAGCAGGCCCGCAAGTGGCTCGATACGGCCAGCCCCGAGGAACTGCTGGCGCTGGCCAGCGTCGACCTGAAAACGGCGTACGGACGCGACTTTACCCGCTGCGTCGAGCGCGTCGACATCACCGTGCGCGGCCACGCCATGGCCGCGCCCTTGCCCGGCTTTCGCAGCAATGCGGGCCTGAAAGCGCTGCGCGAGCATGACGGCGCGATCCTGTTCGCGCATGCCGATTTGTCCGGCTTTTCGGTGTTCGAGGAGGCGGCGTGGTGGGGGGACAGGGCGGCGCGGCTGGCGGCGGGCTAGCTGAACACTCAAACACTAACTGTACAACCCGAAGGAATCACCATGAATAGTGCATTGATCGTTATCGATTTCCAGAACGCCGTCCTGAGCGAGCCGCCTGCCTGGCAGGCCGACACCATGTTGGAGCGCATCGCCGGCCTGATCGCCAGGGCGCGCGCCGCCGGCGTGCCGGTGATCTATGTGCAGCACGACACGGCCAATTCGGCCGATTTGGCCGGTTCAAGCTGGGCAGCCGGCACGCACGGCTGGCAGTTTCCCGCCTTGATCGCGCCGCAGCCGCAGGACCATGTCAGCGCCAAAAGCTCCTGCGATGCGTTTCGCCAGACCGGGCTGCAGCAGCACCTGGCGCAGGCCGGCATCACGACGATTTATGTGTGCGGCTATGCCACCGAATTTTGCATCGACACCAGCGTGCGCCGCGCCGCCAGCCTGGAACTGGCGACGGTGGTGATCAGCGACGCGCATACCACGCGCGACCGCCCGCACCTGGCCGCGCCGGCCATCGTCGAACACCATAACTGGGTATGGGGCCAGCTGCTCAATCCGGGCAATCCCGTCACGCTGGTCACGGCCGACGCCGTAACGTTCTGAATATGGTTCGCCCATAAAAAAGCCGGCGCATGCGCCGGCTTGAACCCCCTAAGGCTCGAACCTTCTCTTGCTTTGTTCTTACTTGTTCTTGTTGACCACGTCGATAAAGACGGCGGCCAGCAGCACCAGGCCCTTGATCACCTGCTGGTAATCGATGCCGATGCCCATGATGGACATGCCGTTGTTCATCACGCCCATGATGAAGGCGCCGATCACCGCGCCCATCACCTTGCCGACGCCGCCCGAGGCCGAAGCGCCGCCGATAAAGCAGGCTGCGATCACGTCCAGCTCGAAGCCGGTACCGGCTTTCGGCGTGGCGGTGTTCAGGCGTGCCGCGAAGATCAGGCCGGCCAGGGCTGCCAGCATGCCCATGTTGACGAAGGTGTAGAAGCTGACGCGTTCGGTCTTGATGCCGGACAGGCGCGCCGCCTTTTCATTGCCGCCGACGGCGTAGACGCGGCGGCCCAGCACGGTGCGGTTGGTCACGAAGGTGTAGGCGACGATCAGGACCGACATCACGGCCAGCACGTTCGGGAAGCCGCGGTACGACGACAGCAGGTAGCTGAAGTACACCATCACGACGGCGAAGATGCCGTTTTTCAGCAGGAAGAAGGCGCGTGGCTCGTTTTCCATGCCGTGTTTCATCTGCTTGGCGCGGCTGCGCAGCGAGGTGAAGATCAGTGCCGCGGCGGCGATCACGCCCAGCAGCAGCGAGAAGCCGCGCAGGTTTTCGCCGCCGAACGGATCAGGCAAAAAGCCCGAGCTCAGCATCTGGAAGCCTTCCGGGAACGGGCCGACCGACTGGCCTGCCAGCAGCGCCAGGGTCAGGCCCTTGAACACCAGCATGCCGGCCAGCGTGACGATAAACGACGGAATCTTGAAAAAGGCGACGAAATAGCCTTGCGCGCCGCCGATGACGGCACCGGCGATCAGGCAGATGATGCTGGCCGCGACAAAATTCATCTCGTAGTTGACGATCAGGACGGCCGCCAGCGCGCCGACAAAGCCCACCACCGAGCCGACCGACAGGTCGATATGGCCGGCCACGATGACCATCAGCATGCCCAGCGCCATGATGACGATGTAGCTGTTCTGCAGCACCAGATTGGTCAGGTTCAGCGGCTGCATCAGCGTGCCGTTCGTCATGTACTGGAAGAAGCCCATGATGACGATCAGCGACAGCAGCATGCCGTAGTCGCGCATATTGTTTTTCAAAAAGCCGGCATAGCTTTTCGCTTCCGGCGCGGCGGCTGGCGTTGCTGCTGCTGGCGCGCCTGCGGTCAGTTTGTTATCCATTGTTCTCTCCGTGTGTGACGATCGCGCGCATGATGCGTTCCTGCGACGCTTCTGCTGCGCTCAGTTCTGCCGCAAAGCGGCCTTCGTTCATGACATAGATCCGGTCGCACATGCCGAGCAGTTCCGGCATTTCCGACGAAATCATGATGATGCATTTGCCTTCGGCGGCCAGGTCGCTGATGATGCTGTAGATCTCGTACTTGGCGCCGACGTCGATGCCGCGGCTCGGCTCATCGAGGATCAGCACGTCGGGGCGCGAAAACAGCCACTTGGCCAGCACCACTTTCTGCTGGTTGCCGCCGGACAGGTTGACCACTTTCTGCGCCACGCTCGAGCAGCGGGTCTTGAGCTTGCGGCGAAATTCCTCGGCCACGCTGAACTCGCGCTGCTCGTCGATCACCATGTGCTTCGAGATCGCGTCCAGGTTGGCCAGGCTGGTGTTCTTCTGGATGTCCTCTTCGAGGATCAGGCCCAGGCCCTTGCGGTCTTCCGTCACATAGGCCAGACCGTGGGCAATCGCCTTGCCGATCGTGCTGACGTCGATTTCCTGGCCGTTCTTCAGCACCGTGCCGCTGATGCGCTGGCCATAGGCGCGGCCGAAGATGCTCATCGCCAGTTCGGTGCGCCCGGAGCCCATCAGGCCGGCGATGCCGATGATCTCGCCCTTTTTTGCATGCAGGTTGATGCCCTTGATGACGGCGCGGTCGGCGTGTTCGGGGTGATACACCTTCCAGTCGCGCACTTCGAAAATGGTCTCGCCGATGGTCGGCGTGCGCGGCGGATAGCGGTCCGCCATCTCGCGGCCGACCATTTTTTCGATGATGCGGTCTTCGCTGACCGGTTCGACGCGGCAGTCGAAACTGTCGACCGTGTTGCCGTCGCGCAGCACCGTGATGGCATCGGCGACGCGCGAAATTTCATTCAGTTTGTGCGAAATCAGGATCGACGAAATGCCCTGGGCTTTCAGGCCCAGCAGCAGGTCGAGCAGGGCCGCGCTGTCGCTTTCGTTCAGGCTGGCGGTCGGCTCGTCGAGGATCAGGAGCTTGACGTCCTTGCACAGCGCCTTGGCGATTTCGATCAGCTGCTGCTTGCCCACGCCCAGGTTGGTGATCAGGGTGTCGGGCGACTCTTTCAGGCCGACTTTCTGCAGCAGTTCGCGCGTCTTGCTTTGCGTGTGTTCCCAGTCGATGACGCCCATGGTGGCCGGCTCGTTACCGAGAAAAATATTCTCGGCGATCGACAGCTGCGGCACCAGCGCCAGTTCCTGGTGGATGATGATGATGCCGATTTCTTCGCTGTCCTTGATGCCGCGGAACTGGCGCACCTGGCCCTGATATTCGATGTCGCCCGAGTAGCTGCCGTGGCCATACACGCCACTCAGCACTTTCATCAGGGTCGATTTGCCGGCGCCGTTTTCGCCCACGATGGCGTGGATTTCGCCGCTGCGCACGCGCAGATTGACATTGTCGAGCGCAACCACGCCCGGGAACGTCTTGCGTATCCCGCGCATTTCCAGGATAGTGTTCGTCATATAACCTCTCTGGCACGGCCGCGCTGCATGCGGCGGCCGTGCTGCAGTCTTTGCTTGATATTCTGTGAAGCGAAAGGCCCGGCGTCGCCGGGCCTTCAGTACCCGTCTGCTACATTACTTCACTTGCGCTTCGGTGTAGTAGCCGCTGCCGGTGACCAGCACTTGCTTCCAGTTCGCCTTGTCGACGATGACCGGTTTCAACAGGAACGATGGCACGACTTTCACGCCATTGTTGTAGGTCTTGGTATCGTTTACGGTCGGGGTTTTGCCGGTCATCATGGCGTCAACCATGTTGGCGGTGACCTTGGCCAGTTCGCGCGTGTCCTTGAACACGGTCGATGCCTGTTCGCCGCGGATGATCGATTTCACCGACGGGATTTCCGCATCCTGGCCGGTCACGACCGGGAATGGCTGCTTCGGCGTACCGTAGCCGACGCCTTTGAGCGACGACAGGATGCCGATGCTCAGGCCATCATAAGGCGACAGCACGGCGTCCACGCGGGCATTGCCGTAGTAGGCGCTGAGCAGGTTGTCCATGCGGGCTTGCGCCACGGCGCCGTCCCAGCGCAAGGTCGCGACTTTTTCCATGCCCATCTGTTTCGAGCGCACCACCAGCTTGCCGCTGTCGATGTATGGCTTCAGTACAGACATCGCGCCGTTGTAGAAGAAGTGGGCGTTGTTGTCGTCAGCCGAACCGCCGAACAGTTCGATATTGAACGGGCCTTTGCCTTCTTTCAGCTTCAGCGCCGATTCGATATAGCCAGCCTGCAGCACGCCGACCTGGAAGTTGTCGAAGGTGGCGTAGTAGTCGATATTGGCAGTGCCGCGGATCAGGCGGTCATACGAGATGACCTTGATGCCCTTGGCCGAGGCTTTTTTCAGCACGTCCGACAGCGTGGTGCCGTCGATGGCGGCGATCACCAGGACTTTGGCGCCCTTGGTGATCATGTTTTCCACTTGCGCCAGCTGGTTCGGGATATCGTCGTCGGCGAACTGCAGATCGGTCTTGTAGCCGCGTTCCTTGAATACCTTGACCATGTTGTCGCCATCGGCGATCCAGCGCATCGACGATTTGGTTGGCATGGAAATGCCGACCGCGCCCTTGTCGGCAGCGCTTGCCATTGGCATCACTGCCATGCCGGACATCGCCAGCACCAGGCTTGCGGACAGCATTTTCATTGTCGTTTTCATATTGGGTCTCCACCGTGTTCGATAGTTGATGTGCCAGCGTCACGGTCTCTAGGGGCCGCCTTTTGCTGGTGGCCCAGGGAGGCCACGGCTGATAGTAGTTTGTCCACCGACGCCTCACCAATCACTTTTTGCGCATATGCGATATCCAAAACGGTATCAAGGCCCGGAATGCTGCACTGCCGCATGATTTTTCCTGAGCTGAACCGATGGCATCACGCGCCATTCGGCAGCGGTTTTTTTGGTGCGTCGCACTAACGATAATCATCATGCAAATTGGTGATTTTCGTAATTGCAGCGACCCCGCACGGCGCGCAGAATCGGCCTCACTTGTTTTCGCTCCCTTTTTTCTGAAAGCCGCCATGCTGCCGATTTCTCCCGCTTCCCTGCTGCCGTCCGACCTTGCCAACGCCACCCTGATCGGCCGCATCTGGCGTGGCGGTCCCTGCGTGGTGGCCGTGCGCGGCGGCGAAGTTTTCGATATCACGGCAGCCGTGCCGACCGTGTCGGAGTTGCTGGAACGCGACAATCCGCTGGAAATCGCGCGCCAGGCACCGGGCGAGTCGCTCGGTGCCGTGCAGGAGCTGCTGGCGCAGGCGCTGCAGGCACCCAACGACCAGCCGCTGCTGCTGGCGCCGTGCGACCTGCAGGCCGTCAAGGCCTGCGGCGTGACGTTTGCCGTCAGCCTGCTCGAGCGCGTGATCGAGGAACAGGCCGGCGGCAATGCCGACAAGGCCGCCGCCCTGCGCGGTGCGCTGCAGGCCACCCTGGGCAGCGATCTGTCGGCGCTGAAACCCGGTTCGGACGCGGCGCAGCGCCTGAAAGCGCAATTGCAGGAGCGCGGCGCCTGGTCGCAATACATGGAAGTGGGCATCGGCCCCGATGCGGAAGTATTTACCAAGGCGCAGCCGATGTCGTCGGTCGGCTGCGGCGCGCAGGTCGGCCTGCTGCCGGCGTCTGCCTGGAACAACCCGGAACCGGAGATCGTGCTGGCAGTGAACAGCCGTGGCCAGGTGCTGGGGGCGACTTTGGGCAACGACGTCAACCTGCGCGATATCGAAGGACGCAGTGCGCTATTGCTGGGCAAAGCCAAGGACAACAACGGCTCGTGCGCCATCGGCCCCTTCATCCGCCTGTTCGATGACGCCTTCACCATCGACACCGTGCGCGAAGCGGAAGTGTCGCTGCTGATCGAAGGCGCGGACGACGGCTTTGTGCTCGAAGGCGCCAGCTTCATGCGCGAAATCAGCCGCGACCCGCTCGACCTGGTGCGCCAGACGGCCGGCCAGTACCACCAGTATCCGGACGGCTTCATGCTGTTCCTGGGCACCATGTTCTCGCCCGTCAAGGACCGCGGCGCACCGGGTGGCGGCTTTACCCACCACCTGGGCGACCGCGTGACCATCGCCAGCCCCGCATTGGGCGCGCTGGTCAACGAAGTGCAGCATTGCGACGCGATCGCGCCATGGCAGTTCGGCGTGCGCGCCCTGTACAGCAACCTGGCACAACGCGGCCTGATCTGATTTTTTACCTCATATAAAACAAAACGAGAGACATTGATGCTGCATGCAACCTACCCCAGCCTGGCCGGAAAAAACGTCGTCATTACCGGTGGCGGCACCGGCATCGGCGTGGCTATTGTCGAGGCATTCGCGCGCCAGGGCGCGCAGGTCACCTTCCTCGATATCGCGCGCGATGCGTCGCGCGAACTCGAAGCCAAACTGGCCGCTTTGCCGCAGCCGCCGCGCTTTCGCTATTGCGACCTGACCGACCTGGCGGCGCTGGCCACCACCTTTGCCGAGATCGCAGCCGACGTGGGCGCCACCGACATCCTGATCAACAACGCGGCCAACGATGACCGCCACCAGATCGAAAACGTCACGCCCGCCTACTGGGACGAGCGCATGGCGGTCAACCTGCGCCACCAGTATTTCTGCGCCCAGGCCGTGGCGCCGGCCATGCGCGCGAAGAAAAGTGGCGTGATCCTGAACCTGGGCTCGATCTCGTGGCACCTGGCGCAGGCCAACCTGTCGATCTACATGACGGCCAAGGCCGGCATCGAAGGCCTGACACGGGGCCTGGCGCGCGACCTGGGCGTCGACGGCATCCGCGTCAACTGCATCATCCCGGGCGCCGTGCGCACGCCGCGCCAGGAACGCCTGTGGCATACGCCGGAAGCCGAAGCCGTGATCCTGCAGGGCCAGTGCCTGCAGCTGCGCGTGGAACCGGAAGACGTGGCGGCGCTGGCGCTGTTCCTGGCGTCCGACAACGCCGCCAAGTGCGCCGGCCGCGAATATTATGTCGACGCAGGCTGGTACGGCGCATGAGCGACCTGAAAATTCCGCCGACCACCGCGCCGCGCCGCTTCCGCTCGCAGGACTGGTTCGACAATCCCGACCATATCGACATGACGGCGCTGTACCTTGAGCGCTTCATGAACTACGGTATCACGCCGGAAGAACTGCGCTCGGGCCGGCCGATTATCGGCATCGCCCAAAGCGGCAGCGACATCAGCCCGTGCAACCGCATCCACCTGGACCTGGCCAAGCGCGTGCGCGACGGCATTCGCGACGCGGGCGGCATTCCGATGGAATTCCCGCTGCATCCGATTTTTGAAAACTGCCGCCGGCCTACCGCCGCGCTGGACCGCAACCTGGCTTACCTGGGCCTGGTCGAGATTTTGCACGGCTATCCGATCGACGCGGTGGTGCTGACCACCGGCTGCGACAAGACCACGCCGGCCCAGCTGATGGCCGCCGCCACGGTCGATATTCCCGCCATCGTGCTGTCGGGCGGCCCGATGCTCGACGGCTGGATGGACGGCGAACTGGTGGGCTCGGGCGCGGCCATCTGGAAGGGCCGCCGGCAATTGTCCGCCGGCCTGATCGACAACGACAAATTCCTGCAGATCGCCGCCGCGTCGGCGCCGTCGGCAGGGCACTGCAACACCATGGGCACGGCGTCGACCATGAACGCGCTGGCCGAAGCGCTGGGCATGTCGCTGACGGGCTGCTCGGCGATTCCCGCGCCATACCGCGAACGGGGCCAGATCGCCTATGAGACGGGACGCCGCATCGTCGGCCTCGCTTATGACGACGTGCGCCCGTCGGCCATCCTGACGCGCGAAGCGTTTCTGGATGCGATCATCGTCAACGCGGCCATCGGCGGCTCCACCAACGCCCAGCCGCACCTGATGGCGATGGCGCGCCACGCGGGCGTGGAACTGCATTCGAGCGACTGGATGGCGCATGGCTACGACGTGCCGCTGCTGCTGAACATGCAGCCGGCCGGGAAGTATTTGGGCGAGCGCTTCCACCGCGCCGGCGGCGTGCCGGCCATCATGTGGGAACTGCAGCAGGCGGGCCTGCTGCACACGGACCGCCTGACCGTCACCGGCAAGACCATGGCGGAAAACCTGGCCGGCCAGGAAAGCGGCGACCGCGAAATGATCCGTCCGTTTGCCGAACCGCTGAAGGAAAAGGCGGGCTTTTTGGCCTTGAAAGGCAATCTGTTCGACTTTGCCATCATGAAGACCAGCGTGATTTCGCCCGCTTTCCGCGAACGCTATCTGTCGCGCCCCGGCTGCGAAGGCATCTTCGAGGCGCGCGCCATCGTGTTCGACGGTTCGGCCGACTACCACGCCCGCATCAACGATCCGGCGCTGGCGATTGACGACAGCTGCATGCTGGTGATGCGCGGCGCGGGTCCGGTCGGCTGGCCCGGTTCGGCCGAAGTGGTCAACATGCAGCCGCCCGACGCCTTACTCAAAGCCGGCATATTGAATTTGCCGACGCTGGGCGATGGCCGCCAGTCCGGCACTTCGGACAGCCCGTCGATCCTGAATGCCTCGCCCGAAAGCGCGGTCGGCGGCGGTCTGGCGCTGCTGCGCACGGGAGACTTGATCCGCGTCAACTTGCAGGAAGGCCGCTGCGACATGCTGGTCGATGGCGAGGAACTGGCGCGCCGCGCGCAGGAACTGCCGCCACCGGTCAACGACAGCGCCACCCCGTGGCAGGAAATCTACCGCGCCAGCGTTGGCCAGCTGGAAACCGGCGCCTGCATGGAGCTGGCCCTGAAATACCGCGCCGTGGGCCAGACCCTGCCACGGCATAACCATTAGCAGGTAGGTCGGGTTAGCGCTCCGCGCGTGACCCGACACCATCGCAACAACCATTAACACCAGCACCAATTTTTCAGAGGCACCCGTAGTTAAAAAACGTTGTTAATAAAATCCATTAGGAGACACACAATGAACAAGATCATCAGTGCAGCCATCATGACCGCCATGCTGGCAATGAGCAGCGGCGCCGCCCTGGCCGACGCCAAGAATCCGAAGATCGGTTTTTCCATCGACGATCTGCGCGTCGAACGCTGGACGCGCGACCGCGACTTCTTTATCGCCGCCGCCGAAAAGCAGGGCGCCAAGGTGTTCGTGCAGTCGGCCGACGCCAGCGAGCAGCGCCAGATTTCGCAAATCGAAAACCTGATCTCGCGCGGCGTTGACGTGCTGGTGATCGTGCCGTTCAATGCCACGGTGCTGAACAACACCGTCAAGGAAGCCAAAAAGGCCGGCATCAAGGTGCTGTCGTATGACCGCCTGATCCTGGGCGCCGATATCGACGCGTACATCTCGTTCGACAATGAAAAAGTCGGCGAAATGCAGGCCGAAGGCGTGACCAAGGTTCAACCGAAGGGCAACTACTATCTGCTGGGTGGCGCGCCGACCGACAACAACGCCAAGATGCTGCGCGAAGGCCAGATGAAGGTCCTCAAACCGTTCATCGACAAGGGCGACATCAAGATCGTTGGCCAGCAATGGGTCAAGGACTGGAGCGCCACCGAAGCGCTGTCCATCGTGGAAAACGCGCTGACCGCCAACAACAACAAGATCGACGCCATCGTCGCCTCGAACGACGGCACGGCCGGCGGCGCGATCCAGGCGCTGGCTGCGCAAAAACTGGCCGGCAAGGTACCAGTGTCGGGCCAGGATGCCGACCTGGCCGCCGTCAAGCGCGTGATCGCCGGCACCCAGGCCATGACGGTCTACAAGCCGCTCAAAACCATCGCCTCGGAAGCGGCCAAACTGGCCGTGCAACTGGCCCGCAACGAAAAGCCGGCCTACAACTCCAGCTATGACAACGGCCTGAAAAAAGTCAGCACCGTGCTGCTCAAGCCGACGCCACTGACCAAGGCGAACGTGAATATTCTCGTTGACGACGGCTTCTACACCAAGGCGCAGCTGGGTAATTGATCGCCTCTCCAAATGTCGGGTTACGCGCTGCGCGCTGACCGACCTGCGCCGGCCCCGAAAAACGCCGGTGGTGGTGTCGGCTTACGCGCTTTGCGCTAACCCGACCTGCGCTTGCCCGGATCGGCCGTAGGTCGGATTAGCGGTGCCATGGGCACCGCGTAATCCGACATTTTTTCCCGTATCAGCAACGAGAGTGAGCATGTCCGACTATCTGCTTGAAATGAAAGGCATCGTCAAACAGTTTGGCGGTGTCCGCGCGCTCGATGGCATCGACCTGCAGGTGCGGGCCGGCGAGTGCATAGGCCTGTGCGGCGAGAATGGCGCCGGCAAGTCGACCCTGATGAAGGTGCTGTCCGGCGTGTACCCGCACGGCACCTGGGATGGCGAAATCCTGTGGGACGGCCAGCCGCTGCGCGCGCAGTCGATCCGCGATACCGAGGCGGCCGGCATCATCATCATCCACCAGGAACTGATGCTGGTGCCGCAGCTGTCGGTGGCCGAAAACATCTTCATGGGCCGCGAAATCACGCTGGCGGGCGGGCGCATGAACTATGGCGCCATGTACAAGCGCGCCGACGAACTGCTGCGCGAACTGAAGATCCCCGAACTGAACGTGGCGCTGCCGGTCATGAACTACGGTGGCGGCCACCAGCAGCTGGTCGAAATCGCCAAGGCGCTCAACAAGAATGCGCGCCTCCTGATCCTCGACGAGCCGTCGTCGTCGCTGACGGCGTCCGAAATCGCGGTGCTGCTCGATATTATCCGCGCGCTCAAAGCCAAGGGCGTCACCTGCATCTATATCTCGCACAAGCTCGATGAAGTGGCGGCCATCTGCGACACCATCGTGGTAATCCGCGACGGCAAGCATATCGCCACCACGCCGATGGCGCAGATGAACGTCGAACGCATCATCTCGCAGATGGTGGGGCGCGAAATGAGCCAGCTGTATCCGCACCGTGCCAAGAAAGAGGAAATCGGCGAGGTGCTGTTCGAGGCGCGCCATGTGACCTGCATCGACGCCGACAACCCGCAACGCAAGCGCGTCGACGATGTGTCGTTCAACCTGCGCCGCGGCGAAATTCTCGGCATCGCCGGACTGGTGGGGGCAGGGCGCACCGAGCTGGTCTCGGCGCTGTTCGGCGCCTACCAGGGACCGTGCGAGGCCGAAGTCTGGCTCGACGGCAAGCGCATCGACACCACCACGCCGTTGAAAGCCATCGCGCAGGGGCTGGCGATGGTGCCGGAAGACCGCAAGCACCACGGCATCGTGCCGGACCTGGACGTCGGCCAGAACATCACCCTGTCGGTGCTCGGTGAATTTGCGCGCGCCACGCGCATCGATGGCGACGCCGAACTGGCGGCCGTGCGCGGCGAGATCGCGCAGCTGGAACTGAAAACGGCCAGCCCGTCGCTGCCGATCACCAGCCTGTCGGGCGGCAACCAGCAGAAGGCCGTGCTGGCCAAGATGCTGCTGACCCGGCCGCGCGTGCTGATCCTGGACGAGCCGACGCGCGGCGTCGACGTGGGCGCCAAGTATGAAATCTACAAGCTGATGATGGCGCTGGCCGACGAAGGCGTGGCCATCATCATGGTCTCGTCCGAACTGGCCGAAGTGCTGGGCGTGTCGGACCGCGTGCTGGTGATGGGCGAAGGCCGGCTGCGCGGCGACTTTATCAACGATGGCCTGAGCCAGGAAACCGTGCTGGCGGCGGCGCTCGACCAGCGCCCGGCATCCGGCGACAACACTGCACACAAGGAACCTGCCGCATGAATACGCATAGCGTGAAACAGCTTTTCACCCAATACAAGATGCTGGCCCTGCTGATCGCAGTGGCCCTGATCTGGGCCTTTTTTTCGTGGAAGACCGAAGGCAGCTTCGTCACGCCGCGCAACCTGTCGAACCTGCTGCGCCAGATGTCGGTTACCGGCATCCTGGCCTGCGGCATGGTGCTGGTCATTATCGCCGGCGAGATCGACCTGTCGATCGGCTCCCTGCTGGGCCTGTTGGGCGGCATCGCCGCCGTGCTCGACGTCACGCAGCACTGGCCGCTGGCGCTGAACCTGATGGCGGTGCTGGGCTGCGGCCTGGTGATCGGCCTGTTGAACGGCTACCTGACCGCGTACCGGGGCATCCCCTCGTTTATCGTGGGCCTGGGCGGCATGCTGGCCTACCGCGGCATTTTATTGGGCATCACGGGCGGCATCACCATCGCGCCGGTGTCCGAACCGATGGTCTACCTGGGCCAGGGCTACCTGCCGGCCACGCCCGGCATGGTCCTGGGCGTGTTCCTGTTCGTGCTGGCCGCCTTCCTGACCTGGCGCGGCCGCGCCAGCCGCGCCCAGCATGGCCTGCCGCAAACGGCCGTGTGGATCGATACCCTGCGCGTGGCCGTGATCGGCGCGGTGCTGTATGCATTCGTGCGCACCCTGAACGGCTATGAAGGCATTCCGCTGCCGGTGCTGTTGCTGCTGGCGCTGCTGGGCCTGTTCAGCTATATCACCAGCCAGACCGTGTTCGGCCGCCGCATCTACGCGGTGGGCAGCAATATGGAAGCGACGCGCCTGTCGGGCATCAACGTGAAAGCCGTCAAGCTGTGGATCTTCGGCATCATGGGCCTGATGTGCGCCCTGGCGGGCCTGATCAATACGGGCCGCCTGGCCGCTGGTTCGCCCTCGGCCGGCACCTTCAGCGAACTCGATGCCATCGCCGCCTGCTTTATCGGCGGCACCTCGATGCGCGGCGGCTCGGGCACGGTGTACGGCGCCCTGATCGGCGCACTGGTGATGGCCAGCCTGGACAACGGCATGTCGATGCTGGACGTGGACACGTATTGGCAGATGATCGTGAAAGGCAGTATTCTGACCCTCGCAGTCTGGGTCGATGTCAGCACCCGGGCCGGACGCCGGTAGTACCGGCGCATGACCAGTGGCCAGGGACGAAGATACGTCCCGGCCGCGCCCATGGAGGAGACAAAAAGAATGAAGATGCCGACCGCGCACCGTATCGCGCTGCTTTTCAATGGCAACAAGATCTATGACCGCGACATCATCGCCGGCATTGCCGCCTACCTGAACACCACGCGCGTGTCGTGGGACCTGTTCCTGGAAGAGGACTTCCGCTGCCGCCTGCCCGGCATCGAGCGCTGGCAGGGCGACGGCATCATCGCCGACTTCGACGACCCGGCCGTCTGCGCGGCGCTGGCCAACAGCCATCTGCCGGTGGTCGCCGTGGGCGGCTCGTACGCGCACGAGGACGGCTACCCGGCCGGCATTCCCTATGTCGCGACCGACAATTTCAAGATCGTCAAGCTGGCCTACGACCACCTGGTCGAAGCGGGCCTGACGCGCTTTGCCTGTTTCAGCCTGCCCGAGGCGGACGTCAACCGCTGGGCGCAGGAGCGCGAAACGGCCTTCTGTACCCTGATGGAGCGCGACCATCTGCGCGCCGACGTGTACCGCGGCGTGGCCACCAGCGCGCCGTCGTGGGACGAAGCGGTCGAGCAGCAGATCGCCTGGCTCAACAGCTTGGAAAAACCGGTCGGCATCATCGCCGTCAGCGACGCGCGGGCGCGCCAGCTGCTGCAGGCCTGCATGCATGCGGGCATCGCCGTGCCGGAGCAAGTCGCCCTGATCGGCATCGACAACGACCCGCTGGCGCGCATGCTCACGCGCATCCCATTGAGTTCCGTGATCCAGGGCGCCGAAGAGATGGGCCGCACGGCCGCGCACCTGCTGCACCAGATGCTCAATGGCGCGCGCTTGTCCGGCACCCGCATCCTGGTGCCGCCGGCCGGCCTCAATGTGCTGGCCTCGACGCGCCACCAGCCGTTCCAGCATCCGCAGGTGATGCAGGCGCGCCACTTCATCCGCCAGTACGCCTGCCAGGGCATCAAGACGGAACAGGTGGCCGACTACGTGGGCGTGTCGCGCTCGACGCTGGAATCGCACTTCCGCCACGAGCTGGGGCGCAGCGTGCACGACGAGATCCTGCACTTCAAGCTCGATGCGGCCAAGACCCTGCTCACGCGCGAGCCGGGCCAGGTGGCCGACGTGGCCGTGCGTTGCGGTTTTACCACGGTGCAGTACATGCACGCCGTGTTCAAGCGCGAACTCGGTTGCACGCCGCGCGAATTCCAGCAGCGCAGCCGGCCGCCGCCTGCGCCGTCCGCATGACGGGGCAGGCTGGCGGCAGCCACACGCTGCGCAACGCGCGCGGCATGCGCGTGATGGTCAATCCGGTCGATGCCACCCTGTGCGGCTGGTGGGCGCCGGACCGCTACGGCCGCCTGGCCGATGTGCTGGAGCAGGCGCCCATAGCAGCGGCGGCGTCGCCGGCGCAGTGGCAATGCGACGCCGCCAGCGACGCCAGCCTGGAGCTGCGCCTGGCGCAGGACGGCCTGTGCGTGAAGTTGCGCTACCGGCTGGAAGACAATGGCGGCCTGCGCATCGATTGCGAGGCGGTGGCGATCGCGCCGGCCCGCATCGACCTGTGCGCACCGGCGTTCAACCTGCATGGCGGCGGAATCGTGGCGGATCACGTGCTGCGCCTGGCGGCCGACCGCTATCTGCCGGCACAGGGCGTGACGGACGTGGCCGGCAGCGCGTTTGACTTTCGCCAGCCGGCGCCGCTCGGCGCCCGCCTGGCCTGGCCCGGCGCCCAGCCGGCCGGCAGCGAGGGCTTCGACCATGGCTTCTGCCTGGCCGGCGACGGCCTGCTGCGCGAAGCGGCGCGCGTGGCCGATCCGGCCTCGGGGCGCGAATTGCGCTTTTTTACCACCCAGCCGCGCCTGCACCTGCACTCGGACAGCCGGCATTTCTGCCTGGCGGCCGAGGCGCTGGACGTGCCCTGCGGCGCCGTGACGCGGCATACCTTCGTGTATCGTCTGGGCGTGCAGGATATCGATGCGTTTGACATATCGGAATCGGTATCAATGTTGTGAAATAAGTGATTGGTCAGATATGCGGTGCAGTTCTACCATGAGGTAGTTTTTCGCCCCTCTTTCTCACCGACGCTGCGACACATGCCATGAATATAATTACCATCGATGCCGGCACCACCAATACGCGCACCCTGTTGTGGCAGAACGGACGCGTGATCGCGCAGGCCGCGCAGGAAATCGGCGTGCGCAATACGGCCATCGATGGCCACAACGGCGCGCTGAAACAGGCGCTGCGCGACAGCATCGCCGCCGTGCTGGCGCAAGCATCGCTGACGCAAAACGACCTGAAACTGGTGGTCGCCTCGGGCATGATCACCTCGCCGATGGGAGTGCAGGAAGTGCCGCACCTGCCGGCGCCGGCGGGCCTGGCGCAGCTGGCCAAGGGCATGCAGGCGGTGGACCTGCCCGACGTGCTGGACCTGCCCCTGTGGCTGATCCCGGGCGTGCGCAACCAGCATGGCGCGATTGGCCTGCACAATGTCGAAGCGATGGACATGATGCGCGGCGAAGAAACGGAAGTCATCAGCCTGCTCGACCGCCTGCAGCTGCAGGGCGCGGCCACGCTGATCATGCCGGGCTCGCACACCAAGCTGGTGAGCGTGGACGAGCAGCGCCGCATCCTCGGCTGCGCAACCACGATCGCCGGCGAACTGCTGCAGGCGATCTCGCAGCATACCCTGATACGCCAGTCGGTCGACGGCGAATTTGCCGAGTCCCTGGTGCCGAAAATGCTGCTGGCCGGCGCCGCCGCCGCGCAGAAAACGGGACTGGCGCGCGCCTGCTTCGGCGTGCGCACCCTGGGCCAGTTCGGCGCCGTCGAGCGCAACGAGCGGGCCAATTTCCTGATGGGCGCCGTCCTCAGTGGCGACCTGCTGGCGCTGCGCAACAGCAGCGCCGTGCAGATGCGGCCAGATACCACGCTGGTCATCACCGGCAAGGCCATGCTGCGCCAGGCGCTGGCCCTTTTGATCGAAGAACACGGATTTTTTTACGGCAAGCGCATCGTCGTCGACGATGGACAGCAAGCCAATATGGCGGGCCATGGTGCCCTTTTAATTGCCGCTGCGCGCGGCTTGATTTCACAGCAGGAGGCCGCGTGAGCGAGCTGAAGAACAAACGAGTATTACGCTCGCAATCATGGTTTGGTGGCGATGACAAAGACAGCTTCATTCACCGTAGCTGGATGAAGAACCAGGGTTACCCGAGCGATGCCTTCGATGGCCGTCCGGTGATCGGTATCTGCAATACGTGGTCGGAACTGACGCCGTGCAATGGCCATTTCCGCGACCTGGCCGAGATGGTCAAGCGCGGCGTACTCGAAGCGGGCGGCTTCCCGGTCGAATTCCCGGTGATGTCGCTGGGCGAAACGAACCTGCGTCCGACCGCCATGTTGTTCCGCAACCTGGCCAGCATGGACGTCGAGGAATCGATCCGCGCCAATCCGATTGACGGCGTGGTGCTGCTGACCGGCTGCGACAAGACCACCCCCGCCCTCCTGATGGGCGCGGCCAGCGTCGACCTGCCGACCATCGTGCTGTCCGGCGGCCCGATGCTGAACGGTAACTACCGCGGCAAGCCGATCGGCTCCGGCACCGACGTGTGGAAATTCTCCGAAGACGTGCGCGCAGGGCGCATGACATCGGCCGAATTCAAGCAGGCCGAGTCCTGCATGTCGCGCTCGACCGGCCACTGCATGACCATGGGCACCGCATCGACCATGGCCAGCATGGTTGAATCGCTGGGCGTGACCCTGCCTGGCAATGCGGCCATTCCGGCCGTCGATTCGCGCCGCAAGCTGCAGGCGCAGCTGACGGGCCGCCGCATCGTCGACATGGTCAACGAAGACCTGAAGCTGTCGAAGATCCTGACGCGCGAAGCGTTTGAAAACGCCATCATGGTCAACGGCGCCATCGGCGGCTCGACCAACGCCGTGATCCACCTGCTGGCGATTGCCGGCCGCATCGGCGTCGACATGCGCCTGGCCGACTGGGACCGCCTGGGCCGCGACATTCCGTGCCTGCTGAACCTGATGCCGTCGGGCCAGTACCTGATGGAAGATTTTTATTATGCGGGCGGCCTGCCCGTCATCATCCGCGACCTGCTGGGCAAGCTGCATGGCGAAGCCCTGACGGTGACCGGCGCCACCATGGCCGTCAACGTGGCCGAAGCGGAAAACTTCAACCCTGAAGTCATCACGCCGCTGGCGCAGCCGTTCAAGGACGAAGGCGGCATCGCTGTATTGCACGGCAACCTGTCGCCGCGCGGCGCCGTCATCAAGCCATCGGCCGCCTCGCCGGAACTGATGCAGCACCGTGGCCGCGCCGTGGTCTTCAACAGCATCGAGCACTACAAGGAGCGCGTCGACGATCCCGATCTCGATATCGACGCCAGCTGTATCATGGTGCTGCAGAACTGCGGCCCGCAAGGCTATCCGGGCATGGCCGAAGTGGGCAACATGGGCCTGCCGAAAAAACTGCTGGAGCTGGGGGTGCGCGACATGGTGCGCATCTCGGACGCGCGCATGAGCGGCACGGCGTACGGCACCGTGGTGCTGCACGTGGCGCCGGAAGCGGCCGCCGGCGGCCCGCTGGCGCTGGTGCGCGATGGCGACATGATTGAACTCGACGTGCATGGCCGCCGCCTGCACCTGGAAGTGTCCGACGAAGAGCTGGCGCGCCGCCGCGCCGAATGGACGCCACCGGCGCCGACCATGCGTGGCGGCTACCAGTCGATGTACATCAAGCACGTGACGCAGGCCGATGAAGGCGCGGACCTGGACTTCCTGGTCGGTTGCCGTGGGTCGGCCGTGCCGCGCGAGTCGCATTAAGACCGCAGGTCGGCTTGGTGCAGCGTAAGCCGACATTCAGCCGGCGCAACATGTCGGGTTACGCCGTGCCGGCTAACCCGACCTACGTGTCTTTGCCGCTGAAATAAAAAAGGAAAAAAAGATGGAGACAAAAGCACAATTACTGGTCGACTCCCAGGATTTCCTGGGCGAAGGCGTGCGCTGGTGCGAGCGCAGCGGGCGCGTGTTCTGGACCAATATCGAAGGCTGCAAGCTGCATGCGCTGACGCTGGCCACCGGCGTGCGCGAAACCTGGGTCATGCCCGAGCGCCTGGCCTGCTTTGCGCTGACGCACGACGACCATGTGCTGCTGCTGGGACTGGCCTCGCGCCTGGCCTGGTATGACCTGCGCAGCGGCGCCGTCACCACCCTGCATGTGGTGGAAGACGAGCTGCCGATGACGCGCCTGAACGATGGCCGCTGCGACCGCCAGGGCCGCTTCGTGTTCGGCACGCTCGACGAGCGCCCATGCCGCGATGCGATCGGCAGTTTCTACCGCCTCAATCTGGATCTGACGCTGGAGCGCCTGCCGCTGCCCAACGTGGCGATCTCGAACAGCATCTGCTTCAGCGTCGATGGCGCGGCCATGTATTTTTGCGACTCGATCAAGGGCGTGATCTGGCGCTGGGACGATTACCTTGGCGGCGACGCGGACAAGATCAGGGTGTTTGCGCATCTGTCCGGCGACCCCGGTGCACCCGATGGCGCCACCATCGACGCCGATGGCTATCTGTGGAGCGCGCAGTGGGGCGCTTCGCGCGTGCTGCGCTTTGCGCCGGACGGCAGCATCGACCAGCAGGTGACGTTGCCTGTCTCGCAGCCGAGCTGCGTGAGCGTGGGCGGCCCCGCTTGCAACGACGTATTCATCACCACGGCGCAGGAAAACCTGACGCCGGAACAACTGGCGGCCGAGCCGCAGGCCGGTGGCCTGTTCCATGCACGGTTTGACGGCGTGCGCGGCTTGCCTGAAGTGCGTTTCAATGCATTACCAGTTTGACCAACCGATCAGGAGCAACAGCATGTTGAAGCAAACAGTTTTTCAGGGCATTCTCGAACGCGGCATGGTGGGCATCGTGCGCGCCGACTCGCCCGAGGCGGCGGTGCAAATCGCCGAGGCGTGCATCGCCGGCGGCGTGACCGCGCTGGAAGTGGCGTTCACCACGCCCGACACGCTGGGCGTGCTGCGCACCCTGCGCGAGCGTCACGGCAAGGATGTGCTGCTCGGTGCCGGCACGGTGCTCGATCCTGAAACGGCGCGCGCGGCGATTCTGGCCGGCGCGCAGTTCATCATTTCGCCGGGCGTCAATGTCGAGACCATCGCCGTCTGCCAGCGCTACCAGGTGCTGGCCATGCCGGGCGCCATGACGCCGACCGAAATCGTCACTGCCCTGCAGGCCGGCGCCGATATCGTCAAGGTATTCCCGGCCGAGATGTTCGGCCCATCGTATATCAAGGCCCTGCGCGCGCCGTTGCCGCAGGCCCCCTTGATGCCGACCGGCGGCGTGACGGTGGAAAACCTGGGCGAATGGTTTGCCAGCGGCGCCATCGCCGTGGGCATCGGCAGCAGCCTGAGCGGCCCGGGCGCCAAGGGCGATTATGCGGCTGTCACCAGCCGCGCGCGCGAGTTCGTGGCGCAGATGGCGGCCATCCGCAAATAAGGCAGGACCAGGACTTCAGGCTGGCTACCGCGCCGGCCTGAATCTGCTACGCTAGGCGGGCAATCTCGCACGCCTGCCGAAGCCCAGAACATGCCCACCACATCCACTATCGCCCGCATCCTCCAGGATGCCCGTATCATCGCCATCGTCGGCCTGTCCGACAAGCCCGAACGCGCCAGCCACCAGGTGGCCGACTACCTGATCGCGAACGGCTACCGGGTCGTGCCCGTCAATCCGGCGCTGGCCGGCCAGGAGGTGCTGGGCCAGCGCGCGTTTTCTACCTTGACTGAAGCGGCTGCCGCCGTCGCGCCGGCACGCATCGATATCGTCGACTGCTTCCGCAAGTCCGACGACATCGTTCCCATCGCCGAAGAAGCGGTCGCCATCAAGGCCGGCTGCCTGTGGCTGCAGCTCGATGTGGTCAACGAGGACGCGGCCGGCATCGCGCGCGCCGGCGGGCTGGAGGTGGTGATGGATCACTGCACGAAAATCGAGCACCGCAAGCTGGCGGTGGCGGCATGAAGGCGCGCAAGCAGTTCCGCGCCGGCACAGGCTTCGACCTGGACGAGGATTTCGCCGGCAAGCGCCTGCTGGGCGCCGCCACCAAGTCCGCCAACAAGAAGCTGACGCCGGCCCAGTGCAAGGCGCTGGACCGCGAGGAAACCGTGGCGCTCACGGCGCAGATTGCCGAGTGCCAGAGCATGCTGTACGCGCAGCGCAAGCAGAAGGTGCTGCTGGTCCTGCAGGGCATGGACACCTCGGGCAAGGATGGCACTGTGAAAGCCATCTTCAGCAATATCAACCCGATGGGCATCCGCGCCGTGGCCTTCAAGGGCCCGACCGATATCGAACTGGCGCACGACTACCTGTGGCGCGTGCATCAGCATGTGCCGGTGAAAGGCGAGATCGCCATCTTCAACCGCAGCCATTATGAAGACGTGCTGATCACGCGCGTGCAGGGCATGATCGACAAGCCCGAATGCCAGCGCCGCTATGCGCAGATCCGCGACTTCGAGCGCATGCTGAGCGAAACGGGTACCGTGATCCTGAAGATCTTTTTGCATATCTCCAGGGACGAACAGCGCGGCCGCCTGCAGGAGCGGCTCGACGATCCCGACCGCCAGTGGAAGTTTGATCCGAACGATATCGCCCAGCGCAAGAAATGGGACGACTACCAGCGCGCCTACCAGACGGCGATACGCGAGACCGACGCCGACCATGCGCCCTGGTACGTGGTGCCGGCCAATTCCAAGACCCAGCGCAACCTGGTGGTGGCATCCCTGCTGCTCGAAACGCTGCAGGCGATGAAATTGAGCTATCCGGAACCGGATCCGAAACTGTCTTCCTACAAGGTCCAGTAAAGCCTAGTGCGCGCCGCGGCGCGCAGCCAGCCGGTCCAGCATGTTTTTGACCGCCTCCATCTGCGTGCCGCTCTTGCGGTAAAACTCCGGGACATAAGGATTGATGCTGGTATAGCCCCAGAAGTCCCAGCAGCCTTTCGGGTTGTACGGGTAGATCGGGCTCGGTTCCACCTGCGGATACAGCACCACGATCTTGTTGGCGTCGGCCACCTGGTTGTAGCCGGTGCGCGTATAGAACTTGTCGCCGATGGCCTGCGTGGTTTGCAGGCAGCCATGGAACACCACGTGCACGCGGCAGCTCTCGCTGTTGCAGGCGGCGGGCACATATGCATAGCCCGTATTGCCCATGCTTGAATACGAGCTCTTGATAAAGCCGCGCTGGTTGAAGGCGATCAGCTTGCCTTTCAGGGTGCCGGAAGTCGGCTGCAGGTCGGGATACAGGTGCTGCAGGATCTCGCGCGCCTGCACAAAACCGCAGTTGTTGATGAAGGGCGGCTGCGTGCTGTCGCAGGGTGCGTCCTGCAGGCTGTCGGTCAGGATGGCGTGGCCGGCGGCCACCGTGTCGGCAAAGCGGATCTGCGCGGCCGGCGTGCCGGCCAGCTGGTAGAACCTGGCCACCTGCTCCACCACCGGCCGCGTCACGGTCTGGTCGCGCGTGCCGCTGAACAGGTAGATGCGCTGGCGCTGCAGGTTGGCGGTATCGTCGATCAGCTTGTCGCGCGCAAAGTCGTTGGCCGCGCGCAGCAGGCCGGCCGCGTCCGGCGGGGGAACCTGGGCGTCGCCGGGGTTCATGCAGGTGGTCAGGGCATTGTTCAGGTAGGCGATAAACGGAAAGCGGCCCGGCTGGCTGGCGCAGTAATACGGCCCGCCCGCGACAATGCCGGCGCCGCTGACGGTGGCCGAATAGGCGACGGCAAACTGCGCCGCCATATAGCCGCCCGACGACAGGCCGGACACGGTGGTCTGGCGCAGGTCGACCTGCAGCGCGGGCAGGGCGTCCGCCTCGCTTTTCGGCGCAGGCGGCTTGACGCTGGTCGTGACGGCTCGGGCGTGCGATGCAAGCAGCAGGCCGGCGGCCAGCAGGATAGTACGGCAAAAGTGCGGCATGGCGTTTCCTTGTAAGCGCGGGTAGGGCGAGCATAGGTAAAAAAACTGTGCGCTGGGCAAGTAGTGCTGCGGGCTTGATACCGCTCAACTGCTTCAGTTGCGCCGGCGTCCCGTACGCGCGTGCAAGGATTGGCATAGAATGCTTTTTTCCCTATTTTTCATGGTGCCCGCATGTCCAAGATCCTAGCCCCGCTGTTTGCGTTAACCGCCCTGTGCGCGGGCCTGCCTGCCTTTGCCGCCCAGCCTGCGGTGGCCGCCGCCGCCGCTCCTGCCGCCGCCGCACCGGTCGCCTGCCCGGCCATCCTCAAGCAGACCTTCAACCGCCTGCAGGACGAAGCGCCGCAGAACCTGTGCCAGTACGCGGGCAAGGTGGTGCTGGTGGTCAATACGGCCAGCTACTGCGGCTTTACCAAGCAGTATGAAGGCCTCGAAGCGCTGTACGCCAAATACGGCAGCAAGGGCCTGGTGGTGCTGGGCTTTCCGTCGAACGACTTCGGCAACCAGGAACCGGGCAACAGCAAGGATATCGCCGACCTGTGCTACAACACCTACGGCGTCAAATTCCCGATGTTTGCCAAGTCGGTGGTGTCCGGCTCGACGCCGAATCCGTTCTACGCGGACCTGATCAGGCAGACCGGCAAGACGCCAGCCTGGAATTTTCACAAGTACCTGATCGACCGCAACGGCAAGGTCGTGGAAAGCTTCCCCAGCAAGGTTACGCCGGAGGACAAGAAACTGGTCGGCGCCGTCGAAAAGGCGCTGGCGATGTAAATGAAAGCCGGCTTGCAAGCCGGCTTTTTTTATGGCTATGTCATCGTAATACGTGGGAACGTGCTGGAATTGCTGAGGTCTAACGAATCAGTTATTTCCTTTCAGGAGAGTGTAATGGACGCTTCCCAATGGCATGTATTTCACAGGCAGTTTACACAACTGTCACAGCGTCAGCGCCTGATCAGTATCGGCTTGTTGCGCGACGATCCATCGCGCAACACAGGCATCACCGTGATCGAACAAGCGGCACAGGCGCACTTGCAGTGTCCAGCTTGCAGTTCGACACATTTTCACCGGCATGGCCATGCCAACCAGTTGCAACGCTATCGTTGCGTCCCCTGCGGCAAAACCTTCAACGCCTTGAGCGGCACGCCGCTGGCGCACCTGCGCCACAAGGAACGCTGGCTGGCCTATGCCGGCTGCATGCTGAACTCGTTTTCCGTGCGCAAGGCTGCCCAGCAGATTCGGATTCATCGCAACACCAGCTTTCGCTGGCGCCATCGTTTTCTGTCGCTGGCCAAGGCCGACCGGCCACACCGTCTGCACGGCATTGCCGAAGCCGACGAGATGTATGTGCTGGAATCGCAGAAAGGGTCGCGGCACCTGACGCGTCCGGCGCGCCAGCGTCTGCGTGCGGAGCGCGATCCACGTGCACAACGTCAACGCCTACCACAGCCGTTTGCGGCAATGGCTGCGCCCGTTTCACGGCGTGGCGACACGCTATCTGCCCAACTATCTCGGTTGGCGCTGGATACTCGATGCCAGGAGGATTTTGTCGCCCGAAAGCTTGCTCAGGGCCACCTTGGGTATATTCCCCCATCTGTCGGTGACATAGCCTTTTTTACAGTGCCGTGCTTGTTCTCCTGCCATCGCTGTCCTAAGCTGTCTGCTGGAGTTGTCTACAACTGCTGACAAGGAGAACATCATGGCGTATGTCGATGGATTCGTGGTGCCGGTACCCAGGGACCGGCTCGAAGATTACCTGGCCATGTCGCGTTCCTGCGGTGCCATCTGGCGCGACCATGGTGCGCTGGAATACCGCGAGTGCGTGGCCGACGATGTCAAGCCGGGCAAGTGGACCTCGTTCCCGCAGGCGGTCGACCTGCAGGACGGCGAAGTGGTGATCTTTTCCTGGATCGTCTACGAATCGCGCGCCCGGCGCGACGAGATCAACGACAAGGTCATGAAAGATCCGCGCATGAAGGACAACATGGATCCGGACCGGCTGCCGTTCGATGGCAAGCGCATGATCTACGGCGGTTACGAGATGAAGATAGACCTTTAAGCCAGCTGCGCCACTACCGCCCCGCGCAGCGCATTGCAGACCACGATCTGCTCGGCGCTGGCCAGCATGGCGCGCGTGATCACGGTTTCCTGCGCATTCCACGCCGGATCGGCCAACATGGCGGCGCGCTGCACGCCCGGCAGCAGGCCACAACTGAGCGGCGGCGTATGCCAGCGCCCGTCCAGCCGGACAAATACATTGCTGCGCCCGCCCTCGGTCAGCTCGCCTCGTTCGTTAAAGAACAGCATGTCGAAGCAGCCCTGTGCTTCGGCGGCGCGCCAGGCGTCGTCGTAACGGTGGCGCACGCTGCTCTTGTGGCGCAGGAACAAATTACTGCTATCGGTTGCCTCGGGCGCCAGCATCACCGTGACGGTAGCCGGCAGCGGCGCCAGCGCGCCGCTCTGCACGCTGAACACGCCATCCTGGCGCAGGGCCAGGCGCAGGCGGAACGGGAGATCGTCGCTGCGCGCGCTGCAGGCTGCCTGCAGCGCGGCGAGGGCTGCGTCCTCGTTCCACGCGAAGCCGAAATACGCGGCCGAAGCGGCCAGCCGCGCCAGGTGGCGCTGCTGCTGGCGGCAGCCGTCGATGCGGCTCGCATGCAGCGTCTCGAACAGGTCAAAGTCGTTCGTCAAACCGGTCAGGAAGCGCGCCTTGAGCCGGCATTCCGCGTATTCCTCATCGGCCACGCTGTCATGCACGATGCCGGCGCCCACGCCCAGCTCACCGCGGCGGGTGCCAGTGGTGGCGTCAAGAGGCTGCAAGGCCAGCGTGCGGATCGGCACGGACATGCAGAAGTCGCCCACGCCGTGAGCGGAGCCAGCGACCGGCGGATCGAACCAGCCGATCGCGCCGGTGTACACGCCGCGCGGATCGGGTTCCAGCTCGGCGATGATTTCCATGGTGCGCCGCTTGGGCGCGCCCGTGATCGAGCCGCACGGATACAGCGCCTGGAAGATGTCGGCCAGCGTGGCGTCAGCGCGCAGTCTTGCTTGCACGGTGGAAGTCATCTGCAGCACGCTGCTGTAGCGTTTCACTTCGAACAGCGCCGGCACCTGCACCGAGCCGGTGGCGGCGATGCGGCCGATATCGTTGCGCAGCAGGTCGACGATCATCAGGTTTTCGGCGCGGTTCTTCGGGTCCTGCGACAGCGCCAGTGCGCGCCGCGCGTTTTCTTCATCCTGGTCTGCCGCTGCGGCCGGCGCCGTGCCCTTCATCGGCCGCGCCAGCAGTTCGCCTTGCGCATGGCGCACGAACAGCTCGGGCGACAGCGACAGCAGGGCGCCGCCATCGGGCAGCATCAGCAGCGCGCCATACGGCACCGGCTGGCGCGCGCGCAGGCGCGCATACAGCGCCGCCGGCGCGCCGAACGCCTCGAAGCGCAGGCGGTAGGTGTAGTTGACCTGGTAGGTGTCGCCGGCGGCGATATAGTGGTGGATGCGGTCCAGGGCTTGCGTGAACTGCGCCTGGCCGAGACTGGCGCTGATATCGGCGATGCCGGCCGGGCCGGCGCTGGCCACGGCCTGTGCCTGCAGCCATTGCGCCACCTCGTCCTGCGATACATGCCGGCAGTGCTGGAACAGCAGCACCTGCGCCAGCGGCGGCGCATGCTCGCCTGCCGCGCGCGGCGGCATTGCCAGCAGATGCGCGCCCAGTTCGTAGCTGCAGACGGTGACGGCATGCAGGCCGCGTTGTAACGCCGCTTGCAGGCTCTCCAGCAGTGCCGGCCACTCGCTACCCTTGTCACAGCGCAGCACGGCCGCCAGGCCCGTGTAGAGGCGCGAGCCGGCGCCGGGGGGGCTGGCGTCGTCCAGCAGGGCGTAGCAGTCGGCACTCATGGAAAACCCGCGATCGATCAGCCCAGCAGCATGGCGATCTGCAGCGCCGCTTCCTGGGACGGATTGATCTTGAAGCCGCTTTTGGCGTAGCGGTGCCAGCGGCCGATCACGAAGCTGACCAGCAGCGTGGCGCGCGCCGCCACTTCGTTTTCCTTGCCGTGGCCTTCGGAGACGGCCACGCGCAAGGCCTGCTTGAGCGCCAGTTCCACGCGGTCGTAGAACTGGTTCATGCGCACTTGCAGGCGTTCGTCTTCATTGACCAGCGCGTCGCCGATCAGCACGCGCGTCATGCCCGGATTGCTGATGGCGAAATTGAGCAGCATGCCGACCATGTCGCGCGTTTGCGACAGGCCGTCGCTGTGCTTTTCCGTAATCTGGTTGATCAGGCCGAAGACGCTCGACTCGATGAATTCGATCAGCCCTTCGAACATCTGCGCCTTGCTGGCGAAATGGCGGTACAGCGCCGCTTCGGAGACGGCCAGCCTGGCGGCCAGTGCGGCCGTGGTGATCTTTTCGCCTTTCGGCTGCTCCAGCATTGCGGCGAGGGCCTGAAGAATTTGTAGCCTGCGTTGGCCCGGCGGTGTGCTTGCCATGTTTTCTCTTATAGTTAAAAAAAATGCTGCCTTGAGGGGAGTTCGAAACCGCCGCTAGCGGTCCGCCATCCGGGATCAGCCGGACGGCGCAGAAGGTCCCCTTCAGCGCAGGCGATGAAGGCGGCGTGCCAAATGCCGGACAGATTTTACTTTGACATCGACGTAAGCGGGGCGATTTAACGCTTTGGGCAGCCGCGCCATGCCGATCGGATCGGCCATTTTCAGGTATTGCGTGACCCACGCCGTGCGCAGGCCGACCTTTTTTGCGCCCTTCAGATTGGCCAGCGTGTCTTCAACCAAAATACAACGGTCTGGCCGCAGATGGTATTTGCGCATCAATTTGCGCAGCATCAGCGTCGATGGCTTGGGCCGCAGCTGGCGGTGCACATGCATGGACTCGATCGCCACGTGCTGGTCGAAGTGCCGGCGCAGCCGCAGGTGGCGCATCACGTCGCTCGAATAGCGCAGCGGCGCATTGGTCAGCAAAATTTTACGGCCAGGCAGGCGCCGCAGCAAGACCCCAAGTCCCCGTTCAGCGCGTATCATCGACGGCAAATCCGCAAAGGCATGCGTCTCGCTGAGAAAATGCGCGGCCGGCACCTGGTGATGCTTGACCATGCCCAGCAAGGTGGCGCCATAGCGGCGCCAGTATGCCGCGCGTGCCGCGTTGACGATGGCGTCATCGGCCGGCGTCACGCCGTCGCCCAGCACGCGCGCAATATAGGTGTTCATGTTGGCGGTGATCAGCGGGAAAATGGCGTGCGAGGCATTGTGCAGGGTGTTGTCGAGGTCGAACAGCCAGACGGGTGACGCGCGGTCAGGATAGGGCACAGGCACGAGAGTGTTCAGCAATCATAGTGAAAATTTAACGATCAGGAAAACCATGCGACGCCAGATTATAGTGATGTTCTGCGGATTATTCTTGCTGCCTCTTCCGGCAGCCTTTGCCGAAGCGCCGCCTGCGGCCGTCAAGCGCGGTGCGCTGTTCAAGGTGCAGGACAAGAACAACACGCTGTATTTGTTCGGCACCATCCACGTCGGCGCGCCCGACTTTTATCCGCTCGAACCGACCGTCACGCGCGCGCTGCACGAGGCTGGCGCGCTGGCGCTCGAGATCGACCCGGCCGGCGACCCGCGCGCGGCGGCGCGCGCCGTGATCAAATACGGCATGGATGCGCCGGGCGGCAGCGCCCCCGCCGACTGCCGCCAGACGCTGGCGCCGCGCGTGTCGCCGCTGTTGCAGAAATACGGCATTCCGGCGGAAGCCGTGGCGCCGATGAAGCCGTGGATGCTGGCCAGCGTGCTGGCGATCGGCGAATTTTCCACGCTCGGCTACCGGCCGGACCTGGCGGTCGACACCTATCTGTCGCAGCAGGCGAAACAGCGCCTGATCCCGGTGGTGGAGCTTGAATCGATGGAAAGCCAGCTGGCGCTGTTCGCTTCCATGACGCCGGCCGATCAATGCCGCTTCCTGGAAGACAGCGTGGAATCGATCGAGGACCAGGAGCAGAAAGAAGAAGCGCGCGAAATCGCCAACGCCTGGCGCACCGCCGACGCCGCCGCCTTCGAGCGCCTGGCCGCCAAGGCCGCCACCGACCCCTCGTACGCCGCCCAGTTCATGCAGAAAGTCCTGCTCGATGGCCGCAACCCGCACCTCGCCGACGGCATCGCCAAACTGCTCAAGCAGGAGAAAACCAGCCTCGCCGCCATCGGCGTTCTGCACCTGGTCGGCAGCCAAAGCGTCCCCGACCTCTTGCGCAAGAAAGGTTTGAAAGTAGAGCGCATCTATTGAACAACCGAGAAATAAGCTGACACCAGCTATGCCGCACAGCACACGCGGCAGAGTAGATGGAAAACCGTTCAGGACCAGGCGCCGAGCCGAAGACAGTACGCATGTACGGCGAGGCGAGGCAAGGCAGTCATGGACGGTTTTGAACGATGAGGAGATGACGGCAGAGTAGATGAAAAATGTTCAGGGCCAGGCGCCTTGACGAAGACAGTACGAATGTACGGCGAGGAAAGGCAACGCCGCCATGGACATTTTTCAGATACAGATCGAAGATACTGGTGCCCTTGACGTGGATCGAACACGTGGCCTCTCCCTTACCAAGGGAGTGCTCTACCACTGAGCTACAAGGGCAAAATTGAAAGCGGCGCCAGGTGAGTGCGCCGCCGTGCTGTTCGCGATGGGTTGCGAAATGTTTAGTGCGAACGGATCATAGTACCAAAAGCCTGCTCGGTCAACACTTCCAGCAACAAAGAGTGTTCGATGCGGCCATCGATGATGTGCACCGTGTTCACGCCGGACTTGGCAGCGTCGAGCGCGGACGAGATTTTTGGCAGCATGCCGCCCGAAATCGTGCCGTCGGCGAACATCTCGTCGATCTCGCGCGCCGACAGGTCGGTCACCAGGTTGCCCTGCTTGTCCTGCACGCCGGCGATATTGGTCATCATGATCAGCTTTTCCGCTTTCAGGATTTCCGCGATCTTGCCGGCCACCACATCGGCGTTGATGTTGTAGGCCTGGCCGTCCTGGCCGAAGCCGATCGGCGAGATGATCGGAATGAAGGCATCGTCCTGCAGCGCCTTGACCACGGCCGGATTGATGGCGTCGATCTCGCCGACGAAACCGATGTCGAGGAACTCGCCCGGTTTTTCGCGGTCAGGCATCTGCATGCGGCGAGCGCGGATCAAGCCGCCATCCTTGCCAGTCAGGCCGACAGCCTGGCCGCCGTAGTGGTTGATCAGCATGACGATATCCTGCTGCACTTCGCCGCCCAGCACCCACTCCACCACTTCCATGGTTTCTTCGTCGGTGATGCGCATGCCCTGCACGAAGGTGCCTTGCTTGCCGATTTTTTTCAGCGCATTGTCGATCTGCGGTCCGCCGCCGTGCACCACGACAGGGTTCATGCCGACCAGCTTGAGCAGGATGACGTCGCGCGCGAAGCCGTGCTTGAGGCGCTCGTCGGTCATCGCGTTGCCACCGTATTTGATGACGATGGTCTTGCCGTGGAAATTGCGGATGTAGGGCAGGGCCTCGGCCAGAATCTGCGCCTTGATTTGCGGCGATACGGCCGTCAAGTCGTCATTCATGTCCAGGTTCAATTTAGCTAGTTGATTCATGGCGAGTCCGGAAAATAGATAGGGGGGATTTTACAGGGAAGACGAAAATCTTGGAGGCATTATAGGACGATCCTGTTGTATTTTCCCTGGTGATCCGATAGTCTGGTCCGTTATGCATGCCAACCAGCCTTTTTACTGCCAGTTACATCTGCGTCGCGCCTTGCATCGTCGTGTGACACAGTTGCACATTAAATATCGATCATGAGCCAGTGTACGCTTTGTGGCGCCGATTTTACCTGCGGCCAGCTCGACTCCGAAGCGGGTGCCGCGTGCTGGTGCATGGCCTTGCCACCGGCGGTGCCGGTGCCCGGTACTGTCACCGCCATCGCCACCGGCTGCTGGTGCCCGGCCTGCCTGCAGGTGCATATCGCCGGCCTGGCCGTGCCGCCGGCATCTGGCACGCCATCGAAATAAGCGGGTCACTACCGGTTTTCTTTACATTTGACCTTGCACGGGGCGGGGCAAGCCGGTCAGACTTCGTTTTTTGGAAGTTACCGTAAGGAAATAAAAATGCGTTTCAGGGATATCCGCATCGGCGTGCGCATCAATGCGGGCTACGCCATCCTGATTGTGCTGATGCTGGTCGTAATCGTGCTGTCAGGCAGCCGCATCTATGCGATCCGCGCCGAGACCGACGATATCTTGCAGCGCGACTGGGTCGCCGCCAAGGCCACCAGCAAGATCCACGCGATGGCGCGCGAGGCGGCCACGCGCATCGTCAGCCTGCCGATTTTGCAAAGCGACGCGCTGCGCCAGGAAAACCAGGCCCGCCTCGAAGCGATCAAGCAGGGCGTCGATGGCCAGATGCGCATCCTCGAAAGCCTCGATGCGCGGCCCGCGGAACGGCGCCTGCTCGAGCAGATCCGCACTGCGCGCGCCGCCTATTTTGTCGCCCTCAAACAGATTTTTGCGCAGGTGGGGCGCGGCGATTATGCCGGCGCCGAGGTGACGCTGCAAACGGCGGCGCTGCCGGTGCTGGAGCAGGTGCTGCAGTACGTGGGCCAGCTCGACGCGCTGCAGCAGCAGCAGATCAGCGACAGCGCGGCGCGCATCCGCAGCGATATCGACACGTCCTTGCTGCTGATGGGCGGCATCGGCCTGGCGGCGCTGCTGGTGGGGCTGGCGTTTGCCTGGTCGGCCCGCTCGATCACGCGTCCGCTGGGGCAGGCGGTGGCGATCGCCACGCGCGTGGCCAATGGCGACCTGAGTTCCGTGATCGACGTCGACTCGCGCGACGAGACGGGCGAACTGATGCAGGCGCTGAAAAACATGAGCACCAGCCTGGCGGTGGAGCAGGACCTGCGCCACGCGGTGGAGGTGGCCGAAGACGCCACCAAGATGAAGTCCGACTTTCTCGCCAATATGTCGCACGAGATCCGCACGCCGATGAACGGCATTATCGGCATGACCCATCTCGCCTTGCAGACGGAGCTGACGCCGACCCAGCGCAACTACCTCGACAAGGTCGAATCGGCCTCGAAGAACCTGCTGGCCATTATCGACGACATCCTCGACTTTTCCAAAATCGAAGCGGGCAAGATGACGTTTGAAAAAGTCGATTTTTACCTTGAAGACGTGCTGGCGCAGATCGCGGATCTGTCGGTGATGCGGGCCCAGGACAAGGGCCTGGAACTGCTGTTCGACGTCGGCGCCGACGTGCCCAATGCGCTGCAGGGCGATCCGCTGCGCCTGGGCCAGGTACTGATCAATCTGACCAACAACGCGATCAAATTTACCGACAGGGGCGAGATCGTCGTCACCATCCGCCTGCTGCAACTGGAGAGCCATGCGGCCGTACTGCGCGTCGACGTGCGCGATACCGGCATTGGCCTGACGCCGCCCCAGCGCAGCAAATTGTTCCAGGCATTTACCCAGGCCGACACCTCGACCACGCGCCACCATGGCGGCACGGGCCTGGGCCTGACCATCAGCAAGCGCCTGGTGGAAATGATGGAAGGCGAGATCGGCCTGGAAAGCGAAGCGGGCGTGGGCAGCACCTTTTTCTTTACGGCCCGTTTTGGCCTGGCCGCCGTGCGCCGCGATCATCTCACCGTGCCGCAGCAGTTTGCCGGCCTGCGCGTGCTGGTGGTGGATGACAATCCCAGCGCGCGCGAGATCTTTGTCGGCATGCTGATCGCGCTCGGCTTCGAGGCGCGGGCGGTGAACGGCGGCGTGCTGGCGATCGGCGCGGTGGCGCAGGCGCGGCTCGATGGCCGTCCGTTCGGCCTGGTGCTGATGGACTGGAAAATGCCGGGCATGAACGGCCTCGATGCGCTGGCCGGCATCCGCGCCGAGGCCAATGGCATCGATGCCACGCCAGCCTGCATCATGGTTACCGCGTATCACCGCGAAGCGCTGCTGGAGGCGGCGCGCCAGCGCGAGCTGCCGCTCGACGGCGTGCTGAACAAACCGGTCAGCGCTTCGACCCTGCTCGACCAGATTGCCTTTGTGTTTGGCGGCGTCACCGGCCAAAGCCGCAAGACACTGCGCCAGAGCAGCTACAAGGAGGACGAACGGGCCCTGCGCGGCGCCTGGCTGCTGCTGGTGGAAGACAATGAGGTGAACCAGGAGGTGGCGCAGCAAATTCTCAGCGACGCCGGCATCCGCGTCGACATCGCCGGCAACGGCGCCATCGCACTGGCGAAAATCGCGGAAAACGCCTATGACGGCGTGCTGATGGATTGCCAGATGCCGGTGATGGACGGCTACCAGGCCACGCGCAAGCTGCGCCAGGATCCACGCTATTCGAATTTGCCGGTGATTGCCATGACAGCCAACGCGATGGTCGGCGACAAGGAGAAATGCCTGGACGCCGGCATGAACGACTTCATCGCCAAGCCGATCGACGTGGCCCAGCTGTTCGGCACCCTGGCGCGCTGGGTGGCCCCGAGCGCGCCGCACGACGTGGCCGTCAGCGTGGCACAACCGGAAGAGCAACTGCCGGTGGTGCCGGGCCTGAAAATGAGCGAGGCATTGCGCCGCGTGGGCGGCAATGTCAATTTGATGCGAAAATTGCTGGACCGTTTCGTGGAAACCCAGTTCGACGCCATGCTGCGCATCGCCACCGCGATCGACAACAACCAGCTGGCGACGGCGATCCGCGAGGCCCATACCCTGAAGGGGCTGGCCGGCAATATCGGCGCCGGCGGCCTGGCCGACAGCGCGGCGCGCGTCGAACATTTGCTCAGCCTCGGCTCGCACGACGGCCTGCCGCAGGCGCTTGAAGCGTGCACGCAGGCGCTCGACGAGCTGGTGCCGAAGATCGCGCAGGCGATGCAGGGCCGCGCGGCGATGGCCGCCACGTCGCAAGGCGCGGCCGTGGCTGCGGTCGACCGCGCGCAGCTGGCGGCCAGCCTGCGCGAACTGTCGCAGCTGCTGCAGCAGGACGATGCGCAGGCCGTCAAGCACCTCGACGGCATCGGCCCGCTGCTGGTGGCGGCCGGCCAGGCCGAGCATGCGCGCCAGTTGAAGCGCATGCTGGGACAATACGATTTTGAAGGTGCGCTGGCGCAGCTGGCCGATGTGGCCGAGGCGCTGGAAGTCACCCTGTGACAAGGACAGAAATGAATAGCGAACGAGTGGCCAAGGCGCCGCATGCCAAGCCGACTATCCTGGTGGTCGATGACACACCGGACAATATCGACCTGCTGCGCGCGGTGCTCGAAGACGATTACCGCACCAAGATCGCCGTCAATGGCGAGCGTGCGCTGAAGATCGCCGCCGGCAGCGACCAGCCCGACCTGATCCTGCTCGACATCATGATGCCGGGCATGAGCGGCTACGACGTGTGCCGCGCGCTGAAGGCCGATCCGTCCACCGCCAATATTCCCGTGATCTTTGTCACCGCCATGAGCGAAGTGGCCGACGAGCAGCTGGGACTGGCGCTGGGCGCTGTCGACTACATCACCAAGCCGATCTCGGCGCCGCTGGTACTGGCGCGCATCAAAACGCAGCTGGGCATGAAGCGCATGCAGGATTTTTTAAGGGACCAGAATCACTACCTGGAAAGCGAAGTGGAACGCCGGGTGCAGGAAGTGGCCGCCCTGCAGGACGTCACCATCCACGCCATGGCGTCACTGGCCGAGACGCGCGACAGCGAAACGGGCAACCATATCCGCCGCACTTCGCATTACCTGAAGGCGCTGGCCGAGCAGGTGCGCCACCTGCCGCGCTTCCGCGATTTTTTGACCGACAAGAATATCGAACTGCTGTTCAAGACGGCGCCGCTGCACGATATCGGCAAGGTTGGCATCCCCGACCATATCCTGCTCAAGCCGGGCCGCTTCGAGCCGCATGAAATGGCCATCATGAAGACCCACACCACGCTGGGCCGCGACGCCATCCTGGCGGCCGAGCGCGAGCTGGGCATCGAAGTCGATTTTTTGAAATACGCGAAAGAGATCGCCTACAGCCACCATGAAAAATGGGACGGCACCGGCTATCCGCAAGGGCTGGCCGGCGAACAGATCCCGATCTCGGCGCGCCTGATGGCGCTGGCCGACGTGTACGACGCGCTGATCAGCTGCCGCATCTACAAGGACGGCATGCGCCACGAAGACGCGGTGCGTATCATAGCCGACGGGCGCGGCACGCATTTCGACGCCGATATCGTCGACGCCTTTTTGCGCATCCAGGACCAGTTCCAGGCCATCTCCAGCCGCTATGCCGACGGCGTGCGCGAACTCGCCGACAAGCAGCGGCAAGTCGCGCGCTTTACCGCCTGATTGCCTAACTGACGGTTTTAAAGAAGCGCATCATCTCGCGACTGGCGTCCGGCCCCTTGTTGTCGGTATAGCTGCCGCTGTCGCTGCCGCCCGACCAGGCATGGCCGGCGCCGTGGATCACCCAGTATTCGCCCAGCGGCGAGCCGTCTGCCTGGCTGTGCGTGGTGCGCGTGTAGCGGTGGCCGTTCGGCACGCTGCCGTCGAAGGAATCCGCTTTCGCGTCCTGCCCGCGCACGGCCTGCGCGATCACTTCTTCGCCATTGCGCAGGTTGACGGTGGTGTCGCGGTCGCCGTGGAACACGATGATGGGCACGCCGCCTTCGGGCGCCTGGCGCTTGGGGTTGGGCATGGCGCCGCCGCGCATGGCCGACAGCGCCGATGGCAGATCCTGCGCCGAGGCGAACGGCAGGCCGGAATGGACACCGACAGCGGCAAACAGTTCCGGGTACAGCGTGCCGACGATGACGGCCATGGCGCCGCCCGCCGACAGGCCGGCGATGAATACTTCGCGTTCATTGACCGGGTATTCTTCGATGATCTGCTGCGTGATGCCGGCGATCAGCGATGGTTCGCCCTGGTCGCGCTGCTGATCGAGCGCATTGAACCAGTTCCAGCAGCGCGAGCTGTTGGCGCCCTGGGTCTGCGCCGGATAGACCACGAAGCACTGCTTTTCCTCGGCCACCGCATTCATCTGCGTGCCGGCGGCGAAATCGTCGGGGTTTTGCGTGCAGCCGTGCAGCATCACGATCAGCGGCATGGCCTGGCCGTGGTAGCCGCTGGGGATATACAGCTTGTAGGAGCGCGTGCCCGCATGGTTGCGGTAGCTGCCGTCGATAAACTGCGCGCCTTCCGGCACGGGCGTCGCCGCGGCGGCGGGGCCGCCGAAACCGGGCAGGCCCGAGGGCTGGAAGTTCGGCATCTCGAAACTGGGCATGTCGAAGCTGTGCTGGCCCAGGCCGGCCGGCACGCCGAGGCGTGCCATGAAGTCCTGGGCAAATTCCTGCGCCGCCTGCGCAGGCGAGGGCGGCACCGGCGTGGCCTGGGCCTGGGCTTGTTTCACCTCAGGCTCTGGCTGCGCGGTTCTGGCCTGGCTGTTCGCTGGCGGCGGATTGATATCGTGCATGGGGCGTGCCGGCGGCGTGGCGGACGGCTGCGGCGCCGCCGCGGCGCTTGCGGCGCCAGCGGCCGGCATCAGGCCGGCGGCCGACAGCGCGTTCTGGATCACTTCGGTGGCAGCCTGCGGGCTGCTGCCCATCAGTTTGCTGGTCGCGGCGCGCATCTGCGCCATCATGTCGTGCGGTAGTTTCATGGCAGTCCTTAACTGTTGCATGGTTTGCGCAACTGGTCCGGCATCCTGCCGCCACCGTCACGCTAGTGAATTCGCCCTGCCAGCGCCGTCTTGACGACGGTGCTGGCGTGCAGGGCACCTAATACAAAAATCGATTCGATGGTGGCCAAGGCCAGTTCCACCGATACATCGCTGGCAATGCTGGCCATGCCGAGCACCTGGATCTGCAGGCGCTGTCCGGCTGCCTGGATCGCTTCGAGGTCGGCGCGCGAATAATGCTGCATGCCCAGTACCAGGCTGCGCCGCGCCACCGTCTGCTTGACCACCTCGGCATGCGTACCCAGCTGGTTGCGTATCGCCGTGCGGATCAGATCCGTGCGGTTCGAATAAAATCCCTCCTGTACCAGCAAATCAATCTGCCCCAGGTCGATCAGGCCCAGATTGATGGTAATTTTTTCCGATTCCCCAATTTTGGGCTTGCTGTCTTGCTTGGCCATATCGCTCCGTAGACTCCACGTGGCATCCATTTGCCATCTGTATGGATGGTAGTATAGGCCTGAAACAAACTGAGTCAAGTCCATCGCGTCTGATTTTGACCGGGGTTCTTGTCCTACAGAATGTGAAATCGCTGCAAACAAAGTGTGCACTCTTGCCATGCTGGCAGCATTTTTTCGTCCACCCCACCAGGCGGGCGTTTCGCGGCATAATGAATGTCCATATTTTCAGACGCCTTTCACGATGGTCGCTACCCCGCCAGTTGTTTCCGCCGATTTGCCTTCGCCTGTACCTTCGCCTTGCGTCAGCCTGTGCAAGATGAACCGCAACAGCGGCCTGTGCGAAGGTTGTTTGCGCACGCTCGACGAGATCATTGCCTGGGGCAAGGCCGACGACGATTTCAAGCGTGCTGTCTGGGCGCAATTGCCGGGCCGCGAGTCGCTGCTCGATTTCGAGCCCGATTACTGAGGACGCCATGACGCTGCTGCCGGACTCCATCGAAGTATTCGAACGCGGCTGGCTGTCGTCGAACAATATCGTGCTGCACGGGAAAGACGAGGTGGCCCTGATCGACAGCGGCTACGTCAGCCATGCGCCGCAGACGCTGGCGCTGCTGCGCCACAGCCTGCAGGGGCGGTCCCTGGACCGCCTGTTCAATACCCACCTGCATTCGGACCATTGCGGCGGCAACGCGCTGCTGCAGGCCGCATATGGCTGCCATACGGCGATTCCTGTTTCGGAAGCGGCCAAGGTGCGCGACTGGGACGTCGATGCGCTCAGTTTCAAAGCCACCGGCCAGCAGTGCGACCGTTTTACGTTCGACGCCACCGTCTCACCCGGCGACCAGCTTGTGCTGGCCGGCCTGCGCTGGCAGGCACTGGGCGCGCCGGGCCACGATCCGCATTCATTGATCTTTTACTGCGCCGACGAGGGCATCCTGGTGTCGGCCGACGCGCTGTGGGAAAACGGCTTTGGCGTGATCTTTCCGGAGCTCGAAGGCGAGTCCGGTTTTGACGAGGCGCGCGCCACGCTGGCGCTGATCGCCACGCTCGACATACGCGTGGTGATCCCAGGCCATGGCCGGCCGTTTGCGGATGCAAAGGGCGCGCTGGAGCGCGCCTTTTCGCGCCTCGATTACCTGTCGTCGGAACCGGCGCGCAATGCGCAAAATGCGGTGAAAGTGCTGCTGAAATTTTTGCTGCTGGAGCGCCAGCGCATCGCCTTGGCCGAGGTGCCGGCGCTGTTGCAGGCGATGCCGCTGTTCAGGGAGGCGAACCGGCGCTTCCTGCGCCAGGAAACGCCGGCCCTGGCCGAGTGGGCGGTGGCGCAGCTGGTCAAGGCCGATGCGGCGCGCGTGGACGGCGACCAGCTGACCAATTAAGCGCCTTTGGCCGGCACCTTCTCGGCCCAGGCACGCCCTTGCGCATCGAGCGCCTGGCGCCGCGCGGGCGCCACCAGCGGCAGCAGCTGTGCGCGCGTGGTGCGGTCGATCGTGCACGAGACGGCCGTGACGCGCTTGCCGAATGCACGCTTGAGAACACAGTCGAATTCATACGCGCCGGCCGCATCCTCATAGCCTTGTTCGAGCAGCTCGGGCAGCGCGCTGGCATAGCGTGCCACGGTCTGCGCCGAGATGCTCCTGTAGCCCGGATCGAAGGCGCCGGCCTGGTGGCTGTAGCGCACGGCGTCCTTCAGGCTCTTGAACGCAGCGGCATGCTTCTCGATATTGGCGATCCCGGGCGGCAGCTTGCTTTGCGTGTCGCCGGCGTTCTTGCCGCTGCTGGTGGTCTCGATCACGGCCCAGCCGCTGTCGCCCGTCAGTTTTTCTTCGTGGCAGGCCAGTACGTTGCCGGCGACGGCGGCGCGGTTGCGGATCGCTTCGCGGTCGCCGCCGTCGGCTTCGCGGCCATTGGTCTGCAGCCAGCTTTTGTAGGTGGTTGCCGCCTTGCCGCCGGTCAGGACGTCGCAATCGCTGAGATCAAGCTCGGCGGCATGGGTCAAGGGGGCGATGGCCGACAGCAGCAGGGCCGCGATACAGGTTTTATGCAGGGCAGTCATGAAAGGTCTCGAAAATCCGGTGGAAATGGCTGCAAATCATACCTTGAAAAAATGCCAAATCATCAATGCTTTTCAATCGTGCGCGCCTGCCGCGCTTATCGCTGACGGCGAGCAAAACTAATTGGCACCCCTGATCAAAAATGCTGACACTGGCAAGGCCTGAAGGCTCAACCAGATTGCTGACCGCATCGATATCAAGGAGTAGTAATGAGGACTTTGTCGTTTTCCCAAAAGCTGTGGATACCCTCGGTGCTCGCGCTGCTCTGCGTGGCGGGGCTGTCGACCTTCAACGCCTGGTCGCAGCGCGATGTGCGCGTCGAGGAACGGCGCGCCGATCTCTCCAACCTGGTCGATGCCGCCGTCGGCATCGCCCGCGAGTACGAGGCGCTGGCGCGCAGCGGCAAGCTCAGCGTGGCCGACGCGAAGAACGATGCGCTGGCGCGGCTGAAGAATTTCAGATACGGCAAGGACGGCTATGTCACCGTGACCGATTCGAGCGCCACCGTCATCATGCACCCGTTCATGCCTGGCTCCACCGGCAAGAACCTCGACGCCTTCCAGGATGCGAAAGGCGTGCACGTGTTCCGTGAAGTGGCGCAGATCGGCAAGGGCAGCGGCGCGGGATTCGTCCATTACGACTATCCGCGTCCGGGCAGCACGGTCGAAGAACCCAAGCTGATGCGCGTGGTGCACTTTGGCGCCTGGGACTGGAATATCAGCACCGGCGTGTATATCGATGATATCGACACAGCTTTTCACCGCTCGCTGCTGCATGCGCTGGGCATCCTGGCGGCGGTCTGCGCGGCGCTGGCCGGCGTGGTGCTGGTGATTAACCGTGGCCTGTTGCGCGAACTGGGGGGCGAGCCGGCCTATGCGGCGCAGATCGCCACGCGCATCGCGGCCGGCGACCTCGGCGTGCCGGTCGAAACGCGTCCCGGCGACAGCACCAGCATGCTGCATGCGATGCACACCATGCAGGCGATGCTGGCGCGCACGGTGGGCACCATCCGCGGCGGCTCGGACAGCATCGCCAGCGCCACCAGCCAGATCGCGGCCGGCAACCTGGACCTGTCGGCACGCACCGAAGAGCAGGCCAGCTCGCTCGAACAGACGGCCGCCTCGATGGAGGAACTGACGGCGACGGTGCGCCAGACCACGGCCAACGCGCACCAGGCCAACGACTACGCGGCGGCGGCGACGGCGGTGGCGAAAAAAGGCGGCGACGTGGTGGCGCAGGTGATTCAAACGATGGCGCAGATCGACGCGTCCGCCGGCAAGATCGCCGAGATCATCGGCGTCATCGACGGCATCGCCTTCCAGACCAATATCCTGGCCCTGAACGCGGCGGTGGAGGCGGCGCGCGCCGGCGACCAGGGGCGCGGCTTTGCCGTCGTCGCCACCGAGGTGCGCAACCTGGCGCAGCGTTCGGCCGCTGCGGCCAAACAGATCAAGGACCTGATCGGCGACTCCAGCGGCAAGGTGCAGGCCGGCACGCGGCTGGTGCGCGAAGCCGGCCAGACCATGGGCGAGATCGTCGACAGCATCGCCAGCGTCAGCGGCAAGATGCAGGAAATCGCCGCCGCCAGCGCCGAGCAGAGCATCGGCATCGAGCAGGTCAACCAGGCGGTCGGCCAGATGGATGAAGTGACCCAGCAAAATGCCGCGCTGGTCGAGGAAGCGGCTGCTGCTGCCGCCTCACTGCAGGAACAGGCCGCGCGCCTGACGGCGGCGGTGGCCGTGTTCAGTGTACGCCGGCAGGGCAATGCGGCCGCGCAGGAAGGTGTGCTCACCGTCCCGCGCAATCGCAAGACCCCTATCGAAAGGCAGGGTTTGCTGACTGCGTATTGATTTATGATGCCGCTTGTGCAAGTACCTTCGTCGTGACGGCGGCCGTCCCGGTGCGCCGGCAAAGGCACTGCCCGGACGAGGAAACGATGCGAGGGATCGAGCTGCGGCAACTGCGTTATTTTTCCATCCTGGCCAATGAGCTGCATTTCCGCAAGGCAGCCGACCTGGCCTTTATCACCCAGCCGGCCCTGAGCCAGCAAATCAGCAAACTCGAGGAAACCGTCGGCACGGCGCTGTTTACGCGCGACGGACGCAAGGTTGCGCTGACGCCGGCCGGCGCGGTCCTGCACTGCGAAACGTCGAAGATCTTCGACCAGCTCCAGCGCGCGCTGCGCCTGACGCGCGAGGTGGCCGGCGAGCGCGAATTTCGCATCTCGATCGGCCTGGTCGAATACACCAATCTGCCGTTCCTGCCGCCGGCGCTGATGCGCCTGCAGGCACTGTATCCCTCGTTGAAAGTACAGCGCCATGAAATGCATTCGGTGCTGCAGATGGACGCGCTGGCCAGGAAGGTGATCGATGTGGGCATCGGCGTGCAGGTCGGCCTGCTGCCGGCCGATGGCAGCATCCGCGCGCAGCCGGTGATGACGGCGCCGTGGGTGGTGCTGATGCGCCAGGATCACCGGTTGGCCGGGCTCGATGAACTGTGCCTGGAAGACCTGGTCGGCGAGCGCCTGATCTTCTTCGAACGCTCGGTGATCCCGCAGCTGTACGACGGCCTGCTGGCGGCCTGCCGCCAGGCCGGCTTCACGCCCAACTTCGTCTATGAAACGCAGCAGTCGCAAGTGGGCATGGCGATGGTCAGCGAAGGCGTGGGCGCGATGCTGGGCGCAGCCTATATCTTCCATGCGCCGCCGGCCGGCCTGACCACGCGGCCGCTGCGCGACATGGACCAGCTGGTGGTGCAGCTGTTCTCGCGCAGCAGCGAAGCCGATCCCCTCAAGCACGAATTCATGGAGGTGGCCAAGGAAGAGGCGCGCCGTTTGCAGATACGTTTCAATGCGTGATGCGGCGACATGGTTGGCATTGGCCGGTGGCGTTGTCGGATTCCGCGCTTGCGCGCTAATCCGGCCTGCTCCAAATGGGCGCTTTTGGCGGGAGTTGACCCCAGGCGCAGGAAGAAGCGTAGGTCGGATTAGCGTAGCGTAATCCGACAACATGGTTGGCGCCAACGCTGGCGTCGGATTACGCGGCGTGCCGCCGCTGATCCGGCCTACTCGAAACTGACGCTTTTGGTCAGTGTTGACCACAGGCGAAATTCGCGCGCAAGCTCCTCGTTCCGGAATTGCGCATAGGCAAGCGCATCGCGGCCCAGCAGAAGATGGTGTGGCGCATGCTGTGCATCGACGGCCGCCAGGATCGCCTGCGCCGCCTTGTGCGGGTCGCCCGGCTGCTTGCCGTGGCGGGCAAGGCGCGACTGGCGGACGGCCGCGAACGGCGCCGCATAGTCGTCCAGCTGCGCTTCGCCGCGCAGCATCGAGCGGCCATCCCAGTCGGTACGCAGCATGCCCGGTTCGATCAGCGTGACCTTCACGCCGAATTGCGCCACTTCGCGCGCCAGCGCGGCAAACATGCCTTCCAGCGCGAACTTGCTGCCGTTGTAAATGCCCAGCCCCGGCAGCGGCACCAGGCCGCCGACCGAACTCACCGTCAGCACATGGCCGGTGCGGCGCGCGCGCATGCGCGGCAGCACCGACTGCGTTACGGACAGCGTGCCCAGCACGTTGACGTCGAACTGGCGCCGCACTTCCTCCAGCGCCGCTTCCTCGACCGGGATCTCGTACGCGTAGCCGGCGTTATTGAGCAGGATATCGATGGCGCCCCACTGCGCCTGCACCTGCTCCAGCACCTGCCTGACAACGTCATGGTCGGCGATATCGAGCAGCACGCCGCGTGCGTCCGGGTGGCGCGCGGCAAAGGCCAGCCGCTGCGCTTCCTGGCGCACGGTGCCGATGACGCGGTCGCCGCGCGCCAGCGCCAGGTCGGCCACCGCCAGTCCCAGCCCCCCGGCCACGCCGGTAATCAGCCATGTCTTCATTCTGCGTCTCCTTGATTTTTCTTCATGCCGCCATCACTGCCCGGCGTGCCAGTTCTTCCACCGGCGCCGGCTTGCCGAACAAATAGCCCTGGAATGTGCGGCAGCCGCTGCCGGCCAGGAAGTCGCGCTGCGCCTGCGTCTCGACGCCCTCGGCCACCACTTCCAGTCCCAGGCTGTGCGCCAGCGCGATGATGGCGCGCGCAATCGCCGCGTCGTTGCTGTTGCTGAGCACATCCTGCACGAACGAGCGGTCGATCTTGAGCTGCGACAGCGGCAGTTTTTTCAGGTAGGCCAGCGAGGAATAACCGGTGCCGAAGTCGTCCAGCGAAAAGCCGATGCCTTCGGCGCGCAGGGCCGCCATCCTGTTCGCCACGCTGTCGATGTCGTCGAGCAGCATGCTTTCGGTCAGCTCCAGTTTCAGCTTGCATGCCTGCGCACCGCTGTCGTGCAGCACCTGCAGCACCTGCTGCACGAAATCGTCCTGGCGGAACTGGCGTGCGCTGACATTGACTGCCATCGTCCACTGCGCGGTGGCCGGGTTATCGGCCCACAGCCGCAACTGGCGGCAGGCCTGCTGCAACACCCACAGGCCAAGCGGCAGGATCAGGCCGGTCTTTTCGGCCAGCGCGATGAACTTGTCGGGGCCGACCATGCCGCGCTGCGGATGCCGCCAGCGCAGTAGCGCCTCGACGCCGCAGATGTCGTGGCGCAGGCCGACGATGGGCTGGTAGTGCAGCACGAATTCGCCGCCTGCCAGCGCGCGCCGCAGTTCTTCCTCCAGCGAGACCGAGTCGCTGATGCGCTGCTGCATCAGCGGATCGAAAAAGCGCAGCAGGTCGCCACCGCCGGCCTTGGCTTCATACATGGCCAGGTCGGCCTGGCGCAGCAGGTCTTCGACCGAATGCCCGTCGCTGCCGAACAGCGCCGCGCCGATGCTGGGCGTGATGTACGAATCGTGGCCTTCGAGCTGGTGCGGCTGGTCCAGGCGATACAGGATTTTCGCGCCGATCAGTTCCACCTGGCGCCGCGCGCCGGCCGCGTCGGTATCGAGGTCTTCCAGCAGGATGATGAATTCGTCGCCGCCCAGGCGCGCCACGGTATCGTTTGAACGCGTTACCTCGACCAGCCGCCGCGCCACCGATTGCAGCAGCCGGTCGCCCATGGCATGGCCCAGCGTGTCGTTGAGCTTCTTGAAGTTGTCGAGGTCGAGGAACAGTACCGCGCCATGGCGGCCGCTGCGCGCCGTGGTGTGCAGCGACTGGGCCAGCCGTTCGAGCAGCAGGCGGCGGTTCGGCAGCGCCGTCAGGCCGTCATAGAACGCCAGGCTGTGGATGCGTGCCTCGGCCAGCTTGCGCCCGCTGATATCCATGCGCGTGCCGACCATGCGCAGCGGCGTGCCGGCAGCGTCGCGCTCGACGATCTTGCCGCGGCTGTGTACCCAGATCCAGTGGCCATCGCGGTGCAGCATGCGAAACTCCGCCTCGTACCACGGCGAGCCATCGCGCAGATGCAGGCAGACCGCCTCATGCACGGCCGCCACGTCGTCCGCATGCACATGGTGGTAAAACATTTCGACGCTATCGAGTTCGCCCGTGGTAAATCCCAGCATGCCGGCGCCCCGTTCGTCGACCTGGCGCACGCCGGACGGCAGATGCCAGTCCCACAGGCCAAGGTCGGCGCCGGCCAGCGCCAGTTCGATGCGGGCCGCATGGCGCTGCTGCTCCTGCTGCTGCGATTGCGCCGTTTCGCGCGATGCATGGCGCCGGCGCTGCAGCACCAGCAGCATCAGCGCGGCCAGCAGCGCCACCAGCAGCCAGGCGGCAAAATACACCACCGCCAGGCGCAGCCACGGCGCGTTCATGGCCGCCGCATCGCGGCTGAGCGCTATCGTCAGCTGCTGGTCCAGCCCCAGGCTGGCCGGAGCGAAACGGCGCCGTACCACCAGCCTTGGCGCCCGCGGCGCGGCGCCGGTGCCGGCGTTCGGCGGCGCATACAGCAGCACCGCGCCGCTGCCTTCCAGAATCGCGCTGCGCATGTCCGGCGCATACAGCACCGAGCGCATGACGACATCGAAATACGCGGCGTCGAGCAGCGCGGTGACCAGCGCGGGATCCCGCTTGCCGGGTCCATCGCCGGCATCCATGCGCAAGGTCAGCGCCAGCGCGTCGCCGGTGTGGCTCAGGTATAGCTTGTCCGGATCGGCGGCGCTGACGGCCAGGCCATGGCCTTGGGCGCCACTGGCCAGCCGCAGGCGGCCATGCAGATCCTGCACCAGCAAGGCCCGTACACCCGGCATCGCCACCCGCATCGCATCGAGCGCCTGCGCATCGACCGCGCCAGGCGCGCCCGATTGCCAGCTGCGGCGCAGGTTGACCAGGGCGCCGCGCGCGCCTTCGAGCTGGTGGCGCAGGTTTTCATCGATGATGCCGGCCTGCGCCTGCAGGCGTTCGACTTCGGCCTGGTGCGCCAGCTTGCGGTCGTTATTGAAAAACACGGCGCTGACCAGGCAGCTGGCGCCCAGCAGCAGCACGAACGACAGCCATTCGATCTGGCCGCGCCGCAGCCGTGCCATGATTGCCAGCCGGATGTTCATTGTGTCCACCTATCGCATGATCGGTCTCCAGTATCGCGGCGCGGCGCGCCGGCGGCCAATTGGTTTCAGGCCGTGGCGGCGATAAGCCGCGCTTATCGCTATCGTTATCCCTTGTTGGAAAAAATCAGCACGCTCGTACTTTTTTCGTCTTATAATCGACCGACGCATCTCCGATCAATCCACTTTCAGCGAGTCCGCCATGGCATTGCCTGCAGCACTGCAAAACCTGTCCCTTCCCGTTATCGCGTCGCCGATGTTCATCGCCAGCGGCCCGGCCCTCGTCGCGGCGCAGTGCAAGGCCGGCATTGTCGGCTCTTTTCCGGCCTTGAATGCGCGTCCGGCCGAGCTGCTCGACACCTGGCTGACCGACCTGCAAGCCGAACTGGCCGCCTTCCAGGCCGCCAATCCCGACAAAAAAGTCGGCCCGATCGCCGTCAACCAGATCGTGCACCAGTCGAACGACCGCCTCGCGCATGACGTGGCAGTATGCGTCAAGCACAGGATCCCCATCATCATTTCGTCCTTGCGCGCGCCGCCGAAGGAAATGCTCGACGCCATCCACAGCTACGGCGGCATCGTGCTGCACGACGTGATTTCGATCCGCCACGCGAAAAAAGCGCTGGAAGCGGGTGTCGATGGCCTGATCCTGGTGGCGACCGGCGCCGGCGGCCATGCGGGCACGCTGTCGCCGTTCGCGCTGGTCGGTGAAGTGCGCAAGTTCTTTGACGGTCCGCTGGCATTGTCCGGCTCGATCGCCACCGGCGACGCCGTGCTGGCCGCGCAGGCGATGGGCGCCGATTTCGCGTATATCGGGTCGCGCTGGCTGGCGACGAAAGAGTCGAACGTCAGCGACGGCTACCGCGACGCCATCGTCGATTCCAGCGCGGCCGACATCGTCTATACCAACCTGTTTACGGGCGTGCACGGCAATTATCTGAAAAAATCGATCGAAGCGGCAGGACTCGATCCGGAAGCGCTGCCGGAAGCGGACAAGACGGCGATGAACTTCGGTTCGGGCAGCGCCAAGGCCTGGCGCGATATCTGGGGCGCAGGGCAGGGCGTGGGCCTGATGGATGACGTGCCGACGGTGGCCGAGATGGTGGCGCGCTTGAGCGCCGAATACGAGGCGGCGCGCGCAAGGCTGAAGCTGTAGTTTTTGTGGCGGTGCTGGTGGTGTCGGATTACGCGGCTCGCGCCGCCAATCCGGCCTACGTGCAGCTGTGCTGGCAGGTCGGATTAGCGCCTTGCGCGTAATCCGACACCACCACCATCACTCCTGCTTCAGATCCTCGGGCTTGATCGCCCACAGCCCCGGCAGGTTGCGCCAGTAGCCATACGCGTCCATGCCGAAGCCGACCACGAAGCGGTTCGGGATCACCAGGCCGACGATATCGGCCTGCACCGGTTTTTTCTTGCCGATCGCCTTGTCGGCAAATACAGCCAGGATCACTTCCGAGGCGCCCATGTCGAGCAGGCGCTGCTTGACGTGCGCCAGCGTTTCGCCTTCGTCGAGAATATCGTCGAGCACGATCACGGTACGGCCCGCTACATTCGAGCGCGGGATGACTTTCCACACCACTTCGCCACCCTTGTCGTCGTCGCCGTAGCGGCTCACATGAATGTAGTCGAACTCCAGCGGAAAGCTCAGCTGCGGCAGCAGGTTGCCGGTAAACACGACCGCGCCGCCCATCACGCCCAGCACCAGCGGGAACTCTTTCGCTCCCTCGGCATTGAAGCGCGTGTTGAGCACATCGGCCATGCGCGTGATCGACGCTTGCACGGCTTCCTGGTCAAACAGCAGTTCCGCGTTCTTGAGCAGTTCGCGGGCACGGTTATGATGAAATTCTTGCATGGACTCTTGCATGGCGATGAATATGGCTGATGGTTAATGCCGATATTATCCCGCAATTGCCTGCGGCGTGCCATGCACACCATCCGCGCTATGTGTAATCGCGCACGTCGTCGATGATTTTGCCATCCTGCGGCAAGCTGCCCCTGGCCACCAGCAGCACCTCGCCGCGCAGCTTGGTCAGTTCGCGGATCGAGCCGACGATCGCTTCCACCGCTTGCGCGTCGTGCGGATCGTCCACTTCGCAGTGCAGGGTCATCTCGTCATTGGCCATGCGGCCCGACACCACCAGCCGCGCCTTGGCGATCTGAGGATGGCGGCGCGCGATCTCGTGCACCTGCGACGGATGGACGAACATGGCGCGCACCTTGGTGGTCTGGTCGGCGCGGCCCATCCAGCCCCGTATGCGGGTATTGGTGCGCCCGCACGGCGAGGCCGGCGCATCGACCAGCACGGCCGACAGGTCGCCGGTGGCAAAACGGATCAGCGGATAGTCCGCATTGAACACGGTCACCAGCACTTCGCCCACTTCGCCGGGGGCGACAGGTATGCCGCTGCCCGGATGGACGATTTCCAGCAGCACGTTTTCATCGACCACCATGCCCGGATTGAGCGTGCCGTTGCTGGCCGTCTCGTACGCGATGCTGCCGATATCGGCCGAGGCATAGGTCTGGAACACATGCGGCACGCCGTTCGCGGCAAACCAGCTGCGCAAGGATTCGGGCAGCGCTTCGGCGCCCATCACGGCCTGCTTCACGCTGCTGATGTCGGCGCCCATCTCGCGCGCTTTTTCGATAATCAGTTTCAAGAATGACGGTGTGCCGATATAGGTGTCCGGTTTCAGGTCCACCATCGCCTGCACCTGCATTTCGGTCTGGCCGATGCCGGCCGGGATCACGGTGCAGCCGATGCGCGCGGCGCCCCCTTCGACCATGAAGGCGGCCGGCGTGAAGTGGTACGAGAAACAGTTCTGCAGCAGGCCGCCGGCGCGCACGCCGGCCGCATACATGGGCCGCGCAAAGCGCCACCAGTCGGTGCCGCGTCCTTCCGGGTCGAAGATGGGGCCGGGCGAGACGAACACGCGCGACAGGGCGTTCTTGGGCGTGGTATTCAAGCCGCCGAACGGCAGTTCGCCGTGCTGCAGTTGCTTGAGGTCCGACTTGCGCGTGACGGGCAGCTGCGCCAGCGCTGCGCGGCTGGTGATGTCGGCTGGATTGACGCCGGCCAGGATGCGCGCCCAGCCGGGGGCCGCTTGCGCGCGCGCGATCAGCTGCGGCAGGCCTGCCATCAATTCACGTTCGCGCGCCTCAACGGTGCGCGTTTCCAGATTGTCGAGCGTGTCGGTCATGTCAGTGAATCTCCAGTATCAATGCGCAAATGTCAGTGCGTGTCGGTCCGCACGCCCGGCTATCCACGATGGCCGGGCGCGTTGCAGGTGAAGGTTTTTTTTATCAGGCCAGCCAGCGTTTCCGGCGGCGGTAGAACTTCATGTCGCGAAAGCTCTTGCGCCCGGCGCTCGATACGCCCAGGTAGAACTCCTTGACGTCCTCGTTGCTGGCCAGGTCCTGCGCCTGGCCTTCCATCACCACGCGGCCGTTTTCCAGGATGTAGCCGAAGTCCGCGTAGCGCAGCGCCACGTTGGTGTTCTGCTCGGCCAGCAGGAACGACACGTTTTCCTTGTGGTTCAAATCCTTGACGATGCCGAAGATCTCTTCGACGATCTGCGGCGCGATGCCCATCGACGGCTCGTCGAGCAGGATCATCGACGGCTTGGCCATCAGCGCGCGGCCGATCGCGCACATCTGCTGTTCGCCGCCCGAGGTATAGCCGGCCTGGCTGCTGCGCCGGGTCTTGAGGCGCGGGAAATAGTGATACACCTTGTCCAGCGCATCTTTCAGCTCGCCCCGTGACAGGCTGCGCGTGTAGGCGCCCGTCAGCAGGTTTTCCTCGATGGTCAGGTGGCCGAAGCAGTGGCGTCCTTCCATCACCTGCGACAGGCCGCGTTTCACCAGTTCATTCGGCGTCAGCTGGTCGACGCGCTCGCCCTTGAACTGCACTTCGCCCTTGGTGACGTCGCCGCGCTCGCCGCGCAGCAGGGTCGAGATGGTTTTCAGCGTGGTCGACTTGCCGGCGCCGTTCGCGCCCAGCAGCGCGACGATTTTTCCCTGCGGGACCTGCAGCGACACGCCTTTCAGGACCAGGATCACATGGTCGTAGATGACTTCGATATTGTTGACCGATAAATAGGGTGGCGCAGTGTGCGGTGCTGGCGTGGCAGTGGGTGTCATGGCTGCTTCGTTTTCATATTGTGTTGGTGCTTGTCGGATTACGCCTTCGGCTAATCCGACCTACGGGATGCGGTGTTGGGCTGTGTAGGTCGGATCAGCGCGCAGCGCGTAATCCGACACCACCACCGCAACAGCGACTTACTTCATGCACGCCGGCGTGATCTTCTTCTCGTCCGCATACTTGCCTGACGATTCCTCGACCAGTTTGCGTACCAGCGCCTTGTCGCCGACGATCCATTTCGGCGTGATGGCGGTCCATTTCTTGCCGTCCCACTGCTGCACTTTGACGGCGCCCGAACCTTCATGGTCGTCGCAGCTGGTTTTCACGGTCGGGAACATGCCCAGCGCGCCGACGGCTTTCTGGCGCGCGTCGTCGACGTTCAGGTTTTCCAGGCCCCAGCGCATCTGCTCGCCGGTGATCGGCTTGCCCTTGCCGAATTTTTCCTGCGCCGTGCGGATCGCTTCGACCCACAGGATGCCGGCTGTCACGCCGCGCATGTGATACACGGAGCCGATGCGCGACTGGTCGGCCAGGTTGCCCTTGCCGGATGCGTACAGTTTTTTGCGGATATCGTCGAGCACCGGATAGTTGCCCGGCGTGTTGAAACTCATGGCGCTATAGCCCTTGGCGGCGTCGCCCGACGGGATCGTGTCTTCCTCGGAACCGGCCCACCACACGCCCAGCATTTTCTCGCGCGGGAAACCGTTGCGCTGCGCCGTCTTGATGGCCACCGAATTCATCACGCCCCAGCCCCACAGGATCACGTGATCGGGCCTGGCCTGGCGGATCTGCAGCCACTGCGACTGCTGTTCGCTGCCCGGCGGCGCGACGGGGATCTTGATCAGTTCAAAGCCGTACTGTTTCGACAGCGCGTCGAGCACCGGCATCGGCTCCTTGCCGAAGGCCGAGTCGTGGTACAGGTGGACGATTTTTTTCCCTTTCAGCTTGTCCATGCCGCCTTCCTTGTCGCCCAGGTATTTGATCATGGCGGCGGCCTGGCTCCAGTAGCTGGAGATGAGCGGATACACATACGGGAACACCTTGCCGTTGGCGGCGTCCGAGCGGCCGTAGCCGATCATGGTCATCGGGATCTTGTCCTGCGCCACGCGGTCCAGGATGCCGTAGGCGACGCCGGTCGACAGCGTTTCGACCAGCGTGGCGCCGCCCTGCTTGGTTTTCAGGCGCTCGTAGCATTCCACGCCGCGCGACGGGTTGTATTCGGTCTCGCATTCTTCCCAGCTGATTTTCACGCCATTGACGCCGCCGGCCTGGTTGACCAGGTTGAAGTAATCGATGATGCCGCCGTAGAAGCCCGAACCGCCGGCCGCATACGGCCCGACGCGGTAGGACGGCAGGGCGATGTACTGGTCCTGCGCCTGCGCCCGGGCCGTGCCGGCAATCGTGAAAGCGGCACTGGCAAAGGCGGTGGCCAGCATGAGCGATTTGATGTGTTTCATTGTGTCTCCTCTTGTTTTATTTGGTTTTCAATTCAAGCGACATCGACTGCAAAATCAGTGGGGGAAAGGCCAGAGCCGCAATTTTTCTTTGGCGATCTGCCACAGCCTGGCCAGGCCGTGCGGCTCGACGATCAGGAAGAAGATGATCAGCGCGCCGAACACCATCAGTTCCAGGTTCGAGGCCACGCTGGTGGGCAGCGCCAGGCCGTGCGCGACGATATTGAGGAACACCGGCAGCAGCACGATGAATGCGGCGCCCAGGAACGAGCCCAGGATGGAACCGACGCCGCCGATAATGATCATGAACAGGATGCGGAACGACAGATCCAGGTTGTATGCCTCCGGCTCCACCGTGCCCAGGTAGGCATACGCATACAGGGCGCCGGCCACGCCGCAGTAGAACGAGCTGACGGCAAACGCCAGCAGCTTGGTGCGCATCAGCCGGAAACCGATCACCTCGGCCGCCATGTCCATGTCGCGCACCGCCATCCACGAGCGGCCCACGTTCGAGCGGATCATGTTCTTGGCCAAGAGCGCCATGCCCGCCACGATGGCCAGTACCAGCAGGTATTTGCTTTGCGGCGTGTCGAACTGGTAGCCGAGGATCTGCATCGGCTGCACCGTCACCACGCCCGACGAGCTGTAGTTGGTCAGGTACGGAATCTTGGTCAGGCACCAGACCACAAAAAACTGCGTCGCCAGGGTGGAAGCGGCCAGGTAGAAGCCGCGGATGCGCAGGGACGGCAGGCCGAACGCGATGCCGACCATGGCCGCGCACAGGCCGCCCAGGATGAACGACACCAGCAGCGGCAGTCCCGGCAGGCGCGCCATGAAGTTGTACGAGGCGAATGCGCCGACGGCCATGAAGGCGGCCGTGCCCAGGGAGAGCTGGCCGGCGTAGCCCGTCAAAATGTTCAGGCCCAGGGCGGCCAGGGCGAAGATCAGGAACGGGATCATGATCGCCGACAGGATATAGGGCGTGGCGAAATACGGCAGCAGGAAGACGGCGGCGATCAGGGTCGCCGTCAGCGCCAGGCGGTCCTGGCGGATCGGGAAGATCTGGTTGTCGTCCTGGTAGCTGGTTTTGAATTGTCCGGCTTCACGGTAGATCATGGGGTGTGTCCTTTGCTGGCTGTCGGGCTGCAACCCAACGGCGTAAATACTGGGGTCGGACCCTCAGGGTCCGACCCCGGGGTTTGCATTTGGGGTAAAAAGATCATGCGAGATCAGATGCGCCGGATGATTTTTTCGCCGAACAGGCCTTCCGGGCGCACCAGCAGGAACAGCAGGGCCAGCACGTACGGGAACCAGCCTTCGATGCCGCCGCCCACCATCGGGCCGATATAGACTTCGGCCAGCTTTTCGGACGCGCCGATAATCAGGCCGCCGACAATCGCGCCGGGCACGGACGTGAAGCCACCGAGGATCAGCACCGGCAAGGCTTTGAGGGCGATAAAGGTCAGCGCAAACTGCACCCCGTTGCGCGCGCCCCACAGCAGGCCCGCCACCATCGCCACCAGGCCGGCCACGCCCCACACCACGGCCCAGATGCGCTGCAGCGGGATACCCACCGCCAGTGCCGCCTGGTGGTCGTCGGCCACCGCGCGCAGGGCGCGGCCCACCTTGGTTTTCGAGAACAGCAGCGCCAGGCAGATCACCAGCAGCGCGCAGATGCCGGCCGCCACCACGTCGAACTGCGAGATGATGATGTTGAAGTTATCCATCAGGAACTGCATCGGCACGTCTTCGATCGGCAGGTCCAGCTTATGGACCTGCGAGCCCCACATCAGCTGCGCCAGGCCTTCGATAAAGAACGCCAGGCCGATGGTGGCCATGAACAGCGTGATCTCGGGCTGGTTGACCAGCGGGCGCAGCACCACCCGTTCGATCGCCATGCCGAGAATAATCATGGTGACCATCGTCAGCGGGATGGCCAGCCACAGCGACAGGCCGAATTTGTCCATGATGCCGACGCAGGTGAGGGCGGCAAAGAACACCATCGCGCCCTGCGCAAAATTGAACACGCCCGAAGCCTTGTAGATCAAGACAAAACCAATCGCCACCAGCGCATACATCACGCCCGACAGCAGGCCGCCGATCAGCACTTCAAAGAAAAAATTGATATTCATGAGTTGTCCAATGGGTTGCGCGTAGCCCTGCCCGGTTACGGGCAGGTCGTTTCGCCGGCAGGCAGCGTGCTGCCTGAATTCCCGGCTACACCGCCTAAATAAGCATTAATGACATCCTGGTTGCCGCGCACCTCGTCCGGCGTGCCGTCGCCGATCTTCTTGCCGTAGTCGAGCACCACCACGCGGTCCGAGATATCCATCACCACGCCCATGTCATGCTCGATCAGCACGATGGTGGTGCCCAGCTGGTCGTTGACGTCGAGGATGAAGCGGCACATGTCCTGTTTTTCTTCCACGTTCATGCCGGCCATCGGTTCGTCGAGCAGCAAAATTTCCGGTTCGGCCACCAGCGCGCGCCCCAGCTCGACGCGCTTTTGCAGGCCGTACGGCAGGCGTCCGACGGGCGTCTTGCGGATCGCCTGGATTTCCAGGAAGTCGATGATTTCCTCGGCCTTCCTGCGGTGCGCGATTTCCTCGCGCCGCGCCGGTCCCCAGTACAGCGCCTGCAGCAGGAAGTTCGATTTCATTTTCAGGTTACGGCCGGTCATGATGTTGTCCAGCACCGTCATGCCCTTGAACAGCGCGATGTTCTGGAAGGTGCGCGCAATGCCGGACTTGGCGGCCTCGTAGCAGTCCATGCCGCGCCGGTGTTCGCCGCGGTAGATGATCTCGCCCTGCTGCGGGCGGTACACGCCGTTGATCACATTGAGCATCGAGCTCTTGCCCGCGCCATTCGGGCCGATGATGGCGCGGATCTCGTGCTGCTTCACGTCGAAGGAAATGTCGGTCAGCGCTTTCACGCCGCCGAACGACAGCGAGATGTTTTTCAGGTCCAGGATCACGGGGCCGGTCTTGCGCGCCGTGCCGAAGTGGACGTCGGGTTCGTTCATTAGCATTGTGCCGTGCTCCATCATGCTGCCAGGCCCAGGGCCGGCCAGGTTTTGCTGGTCCAGATCTGCAGGTCGGCGCTGGTCGAACCAGTGCGGCCGTCCTCGAATTTGACCTGGGTCTCGATGAACTGCGAGGTCTTGCCCTCGTACAGGGCGGCGATCAGCACCGCGTATTTTTCGGCGATGAATTTGCGGCGCACCTTGCGCGTGCGGGTCAGCTCGTCGTCATCGGGGTCCAGCTCCTTGTGCAGCACCAGGAAGCGGTGCACCTGGGTGCGCTCCATCAGCGGATCGGCCGCCAGTTCCGCGTTGACCTGTTCGATGCAGTCGCGGATCAGGCCATAGGTTTCCTCGCGCGCGGCCAGGTCGGTATAGCCGGCATAGGCGATGCCGCGCCGTTCGGACCAGTTGCCGACCGCCTCGATATCGATATTGATAAACGCGCAGACCTGGTCGCGGCCATGGCCGAAGGCCACCACCTCCTTGATGAAAGGAAAGAACTTGAGCTTGTTTTCGATATAGTTGGGCGCGAAGATGGCGCCGCAATTCATCTTGCCGACGTCGGCCGCGCGGTCGATGATTTTCAGGTGGCCTTCGCTGTCGAATACGCCGGCGTCGCCCGTATGGAAGTAGCCGTCGGCGTCGATCACTTCGGCCGTCGCTTCGGGGCGGTGGTAGTAGCCGCTCATGGTCGCTTGCGACTTGACCAGCACTTCGCCATTGGCCGCGAGTTTCACTTCCACGCCGGGCGCCGGCAGGCCGACGCTGTCGAACTTGATATTGCCGTCCGGTTGCAGGCACACGTAGGCGCAGGTTTCGGTCGAGCCGTACAGCTGCTTGAGGTTGACGCCGATGGAGCGGTAGAAGCGGAACAGGTCCGGGCCGATGGCCGCGCCGGCGGTATATGCCACGCGCACGCGCGACAGTCCCAGCACGTTTTTGAGCGGACCGTAGACCAGCACATTGCCCAGCCGGTAGCCGAGGCGGTCCATCAGCGAGACTGGCTTGCCGTCCAAAATCTGCGCGCCGCAGCGCTTGGCCACGTCCATGAAGTGGGCAAACAGGCGGCGCTTGATGCTGCTGGCGTCTTCCATCCGTATCATCACGCTGGTGAGCATGTTTTCAAACACGCGCGGCGGCGCAAAATAGCAGGTGGGGCCGATTTCGCGCATGTCGATCATCACCGTGTCGCCGGACTCGGGGCAGTTGACGGTAAACCCGGCCACCATCGCCTGCGCCAGCGAAAACAGGCAGTCGCCGACCCACGCCATCGGCAGGTAGGACAGTATGTCTTCGCCGTCGGTCAGCTTGTCGAAGGCGACACAGCCTTCGCCGGCGGACAGCAGCGCCGCATGGCTCTGGCATACGCCCTTCGGCTTGCCGGTGGTGCCCGAGGTGTACAGGATCACGGCCGAATCCGTGCCGCGGCCCGCTTCCACGGCCGCTTCGAAAAAGCCCGGATGTTCGCGGTCATACTCGCGGCCCAGCGCCTGCAGGCCGGCAAAGGAAATCAGTTCCGGCTGATGGTAGTGGCGCATGCCGCGCTCGTCGTCATAGGCGATATGGGCCACGTGCGCATACAGGGCTTTGAGTTCAAGCAGCTTGTCGACCTGTTCCTGGTCTTCGACGATGGCATACTGGATATGCGCGTCCTGCAGCACATAGGCCATGTCGGCCGCCGGCGCATCCTGGTACAGCGGCACCGGCACGCCGCCGAGGCTTTGCGCGGCCAGCATGGCCCAGTACAGGCGCGGGCGGTTGTCGCCGATAATGGCCAGGTTCATGCCGCGCTGGAAGCCGATGGCGGCCAGGCCGCAGGCGAGGGCGCGGACCTCGGCATTGACGTCCTGCCAGGTCCAGGTTTGCCAGATGCCCAGGTATTTTTCGCGGAACGCGGGCTTGTCGGCACGGACGGCGCCATGCTGCATCAGGCGCCGCGGGAAAGTCGGCATTGCTGTGTTGTTTTGCACCAGTGTCTCCTGTTGCGTGTCTCAGGCGCCACCTCGTTGGATGGCACTCTGTGTTTTTTATGTGTACGGCGTTTGTGCAATGATAGTAGCTTGCGTTGGTTTGCCGAGTTGTCTTTTCGGGGACATTTACCCACTTTTCGATGGTGCATCGCACAATGATCACGACAGATATCAACCTCAAGGATGCCTTGCGCGCGGCCAACTGGGCACGCCTGCTCGACGCCGACCAATTGGCCCGCGTGGAGGCCGATACCTTTGAAGCATTCGTGCCGAAAGGCGGCTTTGTCTGCCGCAAGGGCGAGCCGGTCGAGCACTGGACAGGCGTCATCAGCGGCATGGTCAAGATGAACAATTTTTCCGCCTCCGGCAAGGCGATGACGTTTATCGGCGTGCCGCCCGGCAGCTGGTTCGGCGAAGGGTCCTTGCTGAAAAACGAGATCCGCAAATACGACACCATGGCCCTGCGCGACACGCGCGTGGCGCGCCTGCCGGCTGCCACCTTTCACTGGCTGCTCGACACCAGTTTGCCGTTCACGCGCTTCCTGCTGATGCAGTTGAACGAGCGCCTGGGCCAGTTTATCGGCATGGTGGAAAACGACCGCCTGCAGGACCTCAACACGCGCGTGGCGCGCTGCCTGGCATCGATGTTCAATTCCCATTTGTACCCGGGCGTCGACACGCTGGTGCAGCTGTCGCAGGAAGAGATCGGCCTCTTGTCCGGCTCTTCGCGCCAGCGCGCCAACCAGGCCCTGCAGGTGCTGGAAAAAAAGGGTTTGCTGCGGCTCGACTACGGCGGCATCCGCATACTGGATCTGGACGGCCTGCGCCGCTACGAGGCCGATGATGCGCTCTGAGTCGGCGCGCGCCGATGCCCTGCGCGAGCGTCTCGATGGCGGCGCGGTCGACCACGCGCGTTTTACGGGGCCGCCGGTAGCCCTCGCAGACTGGACACCGGAAGAACTGGGCGCGATCTGGGGCGCGCTGCACCGCGCGGCGCGCTTCGGCCATGACGATATCGCGCGGCGTGCGCTCGCTTCCGGCCTGCTGGAGCAGGTGACCCAGGCCGGGCTGGCGCCAATACTGGCCAGCGCCGACTTCCTCGATGCGCTCGACGCGGCCGGCGACTACAACGGCGAATGGGAGTATGTGGTCGCTTGCCTGGCCTGTCTGCAGGGCGAGGCGCCGGCAGGCACGGCGGCGCAGGCGCGGCGCATCCTGGGCGAGCCGTCCGGCTGGGCCGAGCGGCCCTACCAGGCGTATCTGCTGGCGCGCCTGGCGGGCGGCGATGCGCCCGCCCTGTTCATGCAGCAGATGGAAGAGCGCCACGCGCGCTATCCGATGCCGCTGACGATGCAGGAACTGGAACTGCTGGCGCAACTGAAACCCGATTCGCTGCTGGCGCTGGCCGGTTCGCGCCACAGCAGCTTCTGGAATCGCGACAGCATCGGCGAGCCGGATCCGGCCGAGGTGCTGGCCGGCGACGCCGCCTATATCGCATTTGCGCGCGCCATGCTGGAACAGGCGGCGCGCCATATCGCCGCCATCCACGACGGCAGCGTGCCGTATGCGGCCGATGCCGCCTTTGCCACGGCAGACTCGCCGGTGCTGGCGCGCGCCGCGCGGCTGGCCGCCTATCGCGACGAGGACTGGTTCAGGCCCGTCATCGCCGCCTTGCTGCCGCTCGCGTGCGTGGCGCCCGGCACGGCCAGGAGCGCGCCGTCGCAATCGCTGGCAATGGCGCTGGGCCACGCAGTGGAAACGATCCCGACGCCGGAAAGCCTGCAGGCGCTGCGCACGGCGCTGGCGCAGGTGCGCCATGCGGGCATCCGCAAGAAGCTCGAACGCAATTTGAAGCCGGCCGAACGGGCGCTGGCCGAGCGCGCCGATATCGCCTGGCGCCTGGGCCTGCCGGGGCAGCCGGGCAAGCGCCGCCAGGCCATGCTGGCGCGCGCGCTGGAAGCGGGACTGGCGTCCGAGGTACGCTGGAAAACGGCCACCTGGCGCGCCTTGCAGATGGACGCCGATGGCGAGATCGTGGCGCGCGCGCTGGTCTGGCGTATGGGCGACGGCACGGCCTTTATGCTGGACGGCGAGGGCGCGGTCGATGCGCACGGCGGCAAGGTGGCGTTGCCCGACGATGCAGAGATCGGGCTATGGCATCCGCTGCACGGCGGCGAGCAGGAACGCGCCGCCTGGCAGACGCAGGTTGCGGCACGCCGCCTGCGCCAGCCCGTGCGCCAGGCATATCGCGAAATCTATCTGCCGCCAGACGATGGCAGTATCCCGTTTGCCGGCCATGCGCTGTCGGTGCGCACCTTGCTGGGACTGGCGCGCCGGGAAGGCTGGCGGCTCGATACCGATGAAGGCTTGTCGCGCCAGTTCGGCGCCTGGCGCGTGTCGCTGCGGCTCGAAGGCCGCGTGTATCCGGGTGCGGAAGGTGCCTGCACCTCGGACGGGCTGGCAGTGGACCAGCGCGTGGGCAGCCAGTGGCAGCAAACTGACGCGAGTCAGATGGCGCCGGTAGCCTACTCGGAGGCCTGCCGCGCGATCGACCTCCTGGTCAGCGCCAGCGCGTTTGCGCTGGTCGAAAACGAGTCCAGCGCGCAGCGCGACCGGCGCCTGTTTTACCTGAGCAATCTGGAAACGGGGCCGATGATCGGCATGCGGCGCGCCGTGCTGGAGCAGGTGTTTGCGCAGCAGATCGCCGAGGGCCGCATGGCCAGCGAGCCGCGTCATTTGATGGTGGGCCACCATGCGATCCATCTGGCGACTGCCAGGGTCACGCTGGACGGCGCCGAAGTGACGGTGGACGTGGCAGCCAAAGGCAGCAAGCTGGCCGCCGTGCCGTGGCTGCCGCACGACGAGGCGCTGCTCGAAACCATCGCCGCCATCGCCGGCCAGCTGCTGAACAGCCGGCCATGATGCGCATCCTGATCCTGGCTGTCGGCAGCGCGGGCGATGTCTATCCATTTATCGTGATCGGCCAGGCGCTGCGTGCGCGGGGATACCACGTGACGCTGATGGCCACCGCAAATTTCCAGGCGCGCGTACAGGCGGCCGGCCTGCATTTCGTCTCGGGGCTGAGCCAGGAAGAGCTGGACGCGAGCGTGCTGGACCCGGGCCTGTGGCATCCGGTCAAGGGCTTTGCCACCATCTGGAAGCATATGGCGCGCCATCTGCCTGCCGCCTATGCGCAGCAGCTGGCGCTGGTGCAGCAAGCGCCGACGCTGATCGTCGCCAGCACGCTGGGCCTGACGGGGCGGCTGCTGCAGGAAGCGCATGGCGTGCCTTTGGTGACCGTGCACCTGGCGCCATCGTGTTTTTTAACGGCGCATGATACCTCGGTGCGGCGCGGGCTCGACTGGCCCCGCTCGCTGCCGCGCTGGCTGGTACGCGTGATATTGAACCTGGTCGAACGGCTGATGCTGGACCCCGTGGTGCGCCCGGCCATCAACCGCCTGCGCGCGACATTGGGGCTGGTGCCCGTGCGGCGCGTGATGAGCCGCTGGCTGCATTCGCCGCAACGCGTGATCTGCGCCTTTCCCGCCTGGTTTGCCGCGCCGCAGCCGGACTGGCCGGCCAATACCGTGTGCACGGGTTTTCCGCGCATGCGGGCCTCCGATGGCGAGCTGGATCCTGAACTGCAGCGCTTTATCGACAAAGGCGGGGCGCCTGTCGTCGTCACGCCCGGTTCGGCGATGGCGCATGGCGGCGGCTTTATCGGCCGCGCGCTGGACGCCGCCCAGGCGCTGGGACTGCGCGTGGTGGTGGTCACGCCGTACCGCGATCAGTTGCCCGCCGTGTTGCCGCCCTCGGTGCACCATGTGGCCTATGCGCCGTTCGATCTGCTGAGCCGCCAGGCGGCCGCCTTTGTCCATCACGGCGGCATCGGCACCAGCGCCACCGTGCTGGCCGCCGGCAAGCCGCAACTGGTCGTGCCGTTCGCATTCGACCAGCCCGACAACGCCGCCCGCTTGCGGCGCCTGGGCGTGGCCGCCACCGTGCTGCCGAATGCGCCATTGCGGGCATGGGTGAAAGCCTTGTCGTCGCTGTTGAACGACCCGCAAGTGGCTGTGGCCTGCCGCACCGTGGCCGCCACCATGGCGTCGGAAACGCCGGCGGCCGAACAGATTGCCGATCTGATCGCGCTGCAGCTGGCGTGAGTGCAGCAACGCCGGCAATCGGAGTATCATGATCCTTTCCCAGCACCGCACCTTTTTACCACCATGCAGACACCCGTCCAGAGTAATCCCGCCTCCCGTCTGACCCTGCTGCGCGCCGCCATGCGCGCCGCGCAAATCGACGCATATATCGTGCCGTCGGCCGATCCGCATCTTTCCGAATACCTGCCGGCGCACTGGCAGGGCCGCGCATGGCTGTCCGGCTTTACAGGTTCGGTCGGCACGCTGGTGGTCACGCAGGACGATGCCGGCGTGTGGACCGATGGCCGCTACTGGGAACAGGCGGAAAGCGAACTGGCCGGCAGCGGCATCGCCCTGAAAAAAATCCCGTCCGGCGCCAGCGTGCTGTTTATCGACTGGCTGGGACAGACCATGCAGGCTGGCCAGACGGTGGCGGTCGATGGCGCCGTGCTGGGCCTGGCCAATGCGCGGCTGCTGCAGCAGGCGCTGGCACAGGGCGTGACGCTGCGCACCGATACCGATCTGCTCCACGACGTGTGGATGGAGCGCCCGGCGCTGCCCGCCGCCGCCATTTTCGAGCATGGCGCGCCATATCCGGCCCTGCCGCGCAGCGACAAGCTGGCGGCGCTGCGCGCAGCCATGGCGGTGCACGGCGCCAGCCACCATGTGATCTCCACGCTGGACGACATCGCGTACCTGTTCAACCTGCGCGGCGCCGACGTCAACTACAACCCCGTGTTCCTGGCGCATGCGCTGGTGGGGCCGCAGCGCACGACCCTGTTTGTCGCCGATGGCAAGCTGCCATCCGACCTGCGCGCAACGCTGGAACAGCAGGGCGTGGATGTGGCAGGCTACGGCACGGCGGCTGCCGCGCTGGCCGCCTTGCCCGATACCGCCACCTTGCTGCTCGATCCGCGCCGCATCACGTACGGCACGCGCCAGGCAGTGCCCGCTGGCGTGCGCGTGATCGAGGCGATCAACCCGACCACGCTGGCCAAGTCGCGCAAGACCGATAGCGAAGCGGCCCATGTGCGCGCGGCGATGGAGCAGGATGGTGCGGCGCTGTGCGAGTTTTTCAGCTGGCTCGATGCCACCCTGGCCGATCCGCAGCGCGCGCCGCTGACGGAAATCGGCGTCGATGAACGCCTGACGGCCGCGCGTGCGCGCCGCACCGGTTTTGTCAGCCCCAGCTTTGGCACCATCGCCGGCTTCAATGCCCATGGCGCCATCATGCATTATCACGCCCATGCGGAAACGGCGGCCACCATCGAGGGCAACGGCCTGCTGCTGATCGACTCGGGCGGCCAGTACCTGGGCGGCACCACCGATATCACGCGGGTGGTGCCGGTGGGCGCCATCACGGCGCAGCACAAGCGCGATTTCACGCTGGTGCTCCGCAGCATGATCGCGCTGTCGCGCGCGCAGTTCCCGCGCGGCCTGAAGTCGCCGATGCTCGACGCGATTGCACGCGCGCCGCTGTGGGCCGAAGGCATCGACTTCGGCCACGGCACCGGCCACGGCGTGGGCTTTTTCCTGAACGTGCACGAAGGACCGCAGTCGATTTCGCAGTCCGCCATGCCGGAGCCGCAGACGGCGATGGAGCCGGGCATGATCACCTCGGTGGAGCCGGGCATCTACCGTCCCGGCCAGTGGGGCATCCGCATCGAGAACCTGGTATTGAACGTCCCGGCGGAACCGGCGCAGTTCGGAGAATTCCTGAAATTTGAAACCTTGACCCTGTGCCCGATCGACACGCGCTGCATCGAGCGCAGCCTGCTGCGCGACGACGAAGCGGCCTGGCTGAACGACTATCACGCCACCGTGCGCGCGCGCCTGGCGCCGCACCTGGCCGCGCCGGCCGATGCGCCTGCGCTGGCGTGGCTGGAACAACGAACGGGAGCCATCTGATGCGATCGACACGCGCCACCTCCGCCATCGAGCGGCTCAAGGAACGCACCGGCAACCGCCTGTACACGATGGCGCGTACCGGCGACGAATTGTTTTTCCTGACCGAGGGGCCTGGCCTGCCGCCGCTGTGCGAGCCGCTGGAACTCGATGCCTTTGTCGCCTTTGTCAATGCGCTGGGGCCGCAAAAGGCGCGCCGCGTCAGCAAGCTCGATGTGGCGTTTGAAAAGCAGCTGACCAAAAAGCCGTAAGCGGCGATGCCCACCATCGACTTCCTGCGCGCCTACTGGTCGCCGGCCGAGCTGGCGACCAATGGCGTGATCCTGCTCAATCTGCTCGGCGCGCTGCTGCTGGGCTTATTGGTGGGCTACGAGCGCTCGTATCACGGCCGCGCGGCCGGCATGCGCACCTACAGCCTGGTGTGCATGGCCTCGGCCGCGCTGACCGTGCTGGGGGGCTATCCCGAGTTCTGGTACGGCGGCCATGGCAGCATTGTCGGCAGCGACCCCACGCGCGTGATCCAGGGCATCGTCACCGGCGTGGGCTTCCTGGGCGCCGGGGTGATCATGCGCGAAGGCTTCAATATCAGCGGCCTGACGACGGCCGCCTCGATCTGGGCCTCGTCCGTGATCGGCATCATGGTCGGCATCGGCTTTTACCTGTCGGCCATGGGCCTGGCCTTCCTGTGCGCGATGGCGATGATTTTTCTGTCAAAATTGGAGAACTGGCTGCCGTCGCGCCATGCGGTGGCGATCACCATGCGCTTCAGGCGCGACTTCGTGCCGCGCGAAGATGCGCTGCGCCGCATGGCCGCCAAGCGCGGCTATGACATCGCCGGCGGCTCGCTGGCCATCGGCAGCACGGACGGCATGCAGGAATGGCGCTTTGTCGCCATCGCGCATGGCAAGAACACGGGCGCCAGCCTGTCCGCCATGTCGGCCGAACTGGCCGCTTTCGAGGGCATCGCCAGCTTCCAGCTGTCGCATGCCCGCAATTGACAACGCGTTCATCACGCGCTTACAAGGACGATCATGGATGTATCGCTGCAGGCAGTACTCGATTTCTGGTTTCTTCCCCCCGACAATCCGGCCCACGGCCAGGCACGCGCCGAATGGTTCCGCAAGGACGACGCATTTGACGCGCAGATCCGCGAGCGCTTCGGCGCCCTGATCGACAGCGCCATCGCCGGCGGCCTGCGCGAGTGGGAAGACACGCCGCGTGGCGCGCTGGCGCGCATCCTGGTGCTCGACCAGTTCACGCGCAATGTCCATCGCGGCACGCCGCGCGCGTTTGCCGGCGACGCCCAGGCCCTGGTGCTGGCGCAAGCGCTGACCGAAGACGGCCGCGACCAGCAGCTCGACCCGATGCTGCGCTCGTTCGTCTACATGCCGTTCGAGCATGCGGAAGACCTGGCCATGCAGGCGCGTGCGGTGGAACTGTTCCAGCTGCTGTCGCAGGCGCACGCGGGCTTTGAAAGCATGCTCGATTATGCGCAGCGCCACCAGGAAGTGATTGCCCGCTTCGGCCGCTTCCCGCACCGCAACGCCATCCTGGGCCGCGCCTCGACAGCGGAAGAGGAAACCTTTCTGCAGCAGCCCGGCTCCAGCTTTTAAACCACCATGAATGTCAGTCTGAATATCATCGGCGCCGGCCATGTGGGCCGGGTGCTGGGGCGCCTGCTGGCGGGCGTGGACGGCATTGCCGTGCAGGATGTGCTGACGCGCTCGCTGGCCTCGGCGCAGGCAGCCGTCGACTGCATCGGTGCCGGCACGCCGGTCGCCAGTTATGCGGCGCTGCGGCGCGCCGACGTCACCATGCTGGCCGTCTCGGACGACCAGATCGGCCTCGCCTGCGCGGCGCTGGTGGCCGAAGGCCGGCAGGCGGGCGCCATCGTGTTTCACTGCAGCGGCGCGCTGGCGTCGAACCTGCTGTTGCCGGCCAGCCAGGCCGGCGCTTCGGTCGCCAGTGTGCACCCGATCCGCAGCTTTGCCGATCCCGCCCAGGTGGCCGCCAGCTTCGACGGCACCTATTGCGGCATCGAGGGCGATGCGCTGGCGCTGGCCTTCCTGACGCCGGCCCTGATCGCCATCGGCGCGCGCCCGGTGCCGATCGACCCCGCCGCCAAGACCGTCTATCACGCAGCGGCCGTGTTTGCCAGCAATTACCTGGTGACGGTGCTCGACGCCTCGCTGCGCGCCTACCAGGCGGCCGGCATACCGGAAGCGGTGGCGCGCGAGCTGGCCGCACCGTTGATCACGGAAACGGTGGCCAATGTGCTGCGCCTGGGTGCGGCGCCGGCGCTGACGGGGCCCATCGCCCGTGGCGACATGGCGACGGTGGCGCGCCAGCAGCAGGCGGTGGCGCAATGGGATGCCGCCACCGGCGAGCTGTACGCGGCGCTGGTGGCGGCCACTGTCGACCTGGCCCGGCGCAAGCGCGGGCAATAATCAAGCCGTCTCCACGCGGTTGCGGCCCCTGTTCTTGGCTTGATACAACGCGCTGTCCGCGCGTGAAAAAAACGCCGATTCGCTCTCGTCCTGGCGGTATTCGGTCACGCCCAGGCTGATCGTCACGGGCAGCTGCGGCGCCGGCAGGCCGAAGTCGTGGCTGGCAATTGCGGCGCGCAGCTCTTCCGCCACCTGTGCCGCCTGTGCCAGGCTGCAGTTGTTGAGCAGTACCAGATACTCTTCGCCGCCCCAGCGCGTGATGGCGTCGCTCGCGCGCACGATGGCGCGCGCCACGTCGGCCACGCCGGCAATCACCTTGTCGCCGCACAGGTGGCCGTGCGTGTCGTTGACGCGCTTGAAGAAATCGATATCGAACAGGATGGCCGACATCGGCTGCGCCGTGCGCTTCGACAGCAGCATGGCGCGCTGGAACAGCAGTTCCAGCGACTTGCGGTTGAGCAGACCGGTCAGCGCATCGGTCGAGGCGATGCGTTCGATGCGCTGCTGGTAGCGGTTGACCGTCAGCAAGGTCAGCAGCAGCACCAGCAGGGTCACGCCAAAGCTGATCGCCAGGTTCAGGATGAACACGCCCTGCACCGATTTGACATCGTCACTGACATTCTGCTCGACCACCAGGTACCAGCCCAGCTCGGGAATATGGCGCGAATTGACCAGGATATGCGCGTGGCCCAGGTGGTAGGACAGGTGGGTCGGCTCGGTCTGCTGGTTGAGGATCTGGCCGGCGATGTCGCGCACGCCGGGCAGGTTGCGCACATTGCCCCGGCTTTTATTACCGTCGCGCATGGTCTGGCCGGCCAGCACCACGGCGCCCCTGGCGTCGACAAAATAGATATTGCGGTGAAAGCGCGCCTGGTAGCGGTCGATGATATGGCTCATGGTGGCCAATGTCAGGCCGATGCCGGTAGCGCCGATAAAGCGCCCGTCGTAATCATAGACGCGATGGTTGATGAAAATCGTCATGCTGTCGCGGTTGGCCATGTCGATATCGACATTGGTTTCGTAATCCGCATTCTTCATGTCGCGCACGCGGTAGTACCAGATATCGCGCTCGGCCTTGGGACTGACCGATTTCAGCGTGCCTTCGGCGTAATAGTATTTGCTGGTCTTGTCGGAAATCAGGAAGCTGGTGATGGCGCCGTATTTCTTTTTCACTTCGGCCAGGTAGCGCACGATTTGCCTGCTGTCGCTTTCGCCGGCGAGGATCCAGTCGCGCACAAAGGTGTCGTGCGCCATCAGCGACGAGATGAAGACGGGGCGCAGCATGTCTTTCTGGATCTCGGAATAGATATTGTCGCCGGTCAGCGGCAAAGTCTGGTCGGCGATGCCGTGTTCGATGGCGTTGCGCGAGGCCAGGTAACCGGCCAGGCTGGTGGCGACAAAGCCGGCCGCCAGGATCAGCGTCAGCAGGAGAAGCAGGCGATACTTGTTCGACAAAAGACGCATGGGTTTTCTGGTAGGTCAGGCTGGCGGCGCGCAAGGCAAAAGTATGCAGCAGCGTTTGTCTTGATGCAATGTTAATAGCTTTTCCTTATTGCAAGAACAGACAACAAGCGACCAGATAACCACGCTTTGCCAAATAAAAGCGCGGCTTTGTCGACAAAGCGATCAATTGGAAATAATATTTGTCGATGGGAAATGCGCATCACCCCAGTCAGGGCGCCGGCTTCAGGCGCGCGACAGCAAGCGCAGGGAGTGTTGCAATGCTATTTTTAAAGAGTACCTCAAGCACCAAGGCGCCCGGCGTGTATGAAGTCGATATCGCCGCCAAACCCCCGGGCAAGACTTATGGCGTGTATCTGGCCACCGATCCCGACCATCCCCCGCATGCCTTGCTGGACCAGCTGAAAACACTTGGCTTCGACAATGTCCACAGTTCTTCTTACCAGCACAAGGATGGCCGCAAGGTACTGGACCTGCATTTCCAGAAGGACGGCACCGATCTCTTCAAGGGCTGGAAAAGCGAAGAATGCACGCACAACCTGGCCGCCATCACGGCCCTGTTCGAGCAGCACGGCATGGCAATCACGCCGCGCGTGATGACCATGGCAGAAGCCTATTCATGACACATCACTTTTCTTATTTCTCTTAAGTTTCGCTTAAGTCGGGCTAACTTTAGTCATCTCTACTCTAATTTCGCTTTGCTTGCCTGGCTTACATCTCGTCACACTTCTTACGGAATGGAGACGGACGTGGGTTTTTCACGGTGCTATCGTGGAGCCATCGCATTTCGCTGGAACTGCGAACCCAGGCAACTCAACTAATTTAGAGAGAGAACATGATGAAAAAGATCCTGTTTGCAATGATCGCTTCCGTTACCGCCCTGTCCGCCATGAGCGCTGCCCATGCTGAAGGTCCTTACGTCGGTGTCGGCGTGACCGCCAACCGTTACGACTTCGATGTCGCTGGTGCCACCAGCGCCGACAACCACAGCGGCGCCAAGGCTGGCGGCAAGGTCTTCGCCGGTTACGACATCAATCAGACCTGGGCAGTGGAGGGCGGCTACGCCGACTTCGGCAGCAAGGATTACAGCTACGTCAACAGCGCTGGCGCTGGCGGCAAGGTAAAAAGCGATTCGCACGGCTATTATCTGGCCGGCAAGGCGACCATGCCCGTCAATGAAAAAGTCGGCGTGTTCGGCAAGCTCGGCGTGGCCCGCGTCGACAACAGCCTGAGCGGCTCCGGCCTGGCGACCGGTATCCGTGGCGAGAACAAGACCGGCGTGTACGCCTCGCTGGGTGCCCAGTACGCGGTCAACGAGAAAGTCTCGCTGACGGCGGAAGTGGAACACTTCGGCAAGAGCGCCGACCAGGGCCACAAGGCTACCGGCCTGGCAGTCGGCGCACGCTACAACTTCTAATTTTGTCTAGAAGTTGCTGAAAAAAAGGCAGTCACCGCGAGGTGACTGCTTTTTTGCATTGCCGCTTTGGTAACGGGTAAAAGTTACACGGTCAGCGGCTTGTAGCGAATGCGTTTTGGCTTGGCGCCTTCTTCGCCCAGGCGTTTTTTCTTGTCGGCTTCATATTCCTGATAGTTGCCGTCGAAGAATTTCACCTGCGAATCGCCTTCGAATGCCAGGATATGCGTGGCGATACGGTCGAGGAACCAGCGATCGTGGGAAATGACCATCACGCTGCCGGCAAATTCCAGCAGCGCGTCTTCCAGCGCGCGCAGGGTTTCCACGTCCAGATCGTTCGACGGTTCATCGAGCAGCAGCACGTTGCCGCCCATCAGCAGTGTCTTGGCCAGGTGCAGGCGGCCGCGTTCGCCGCCCGACAGGTTGCCCACTTGCTTCTGCTGGTCCGAACCCTTGAAGTTGAAGCGGCCCAGGTAGGCGCGCGACGGCATCTCGAAGCGGCCCACGGTCAGCATGTCGGCGCCGCCGGACACGTCTTCAAATACCGATTTGTTGTCGGCCAGCGAATCGCGGTTCTGGTCGACGATCGACACGCGTGCCGTCTTGCCGATCACCACTTCGCCGCTGTCCGGCTGTTCCTTGCCGGTGATCATCTTGAACAGGGTCGATTTACCGGCGCCGTTCGGGCCGATGATGCCGACGATGGCGCCGGCAGGGATCGTGAAGCTCAGGTCGTCGATCAGCAGGCGGTCGCCGAACGCTTTCGACACGTTCTTGAATTCGATCACTTCATTGCCCAGGCGCTCGGCCACGGGAATGAAGATTTCCTGGGTTTCGTTGCGCTTCTGGTATTCGTGCTCGGACAGCTCGTTGAAGCGGGCCAGGCGGGCTTTCGACTTGGCCTGGCGCGCTTTCGGGTTCTGGCGCGACCATTCCAGCTCTTTCTGCAGCGCTTTCTGGCGCGCCGACTCGGTGGCTTCTTCCTGTTTCAGGCGGGCCTGCTTCTGGTCCAGCCAGGTGGAGTAATTGCCCTTCCAGGGAATGCCGTGGCCACGGTCCAGTTCCAGGATCCATTCGGCCGCGTTGTCGAGGAAGTAGCGATCGTGGGTAATCGCCACCACGGTGCCCGGGAAGCGCAGCAGGAATTGTTCCAGCCAGTCGACCGATTCCGCATCCAGGTGATTGGTCGGTTCGTCGAGCAGCAGCATGTCCGGTTTCGACAGCAGCAGCTTGCACAGCGCCACGCGGCGCTTTTCACCGCCGGACAGCACGCCGATTTTCGCGTCCCACGGCGGCAGGCGCAGCGCGTCGGCGGCCATTTCCAGTTGCAGGTTCAGGTTGCCACCGTCGGACGTCGAAATGATCGCTTCCAGGCGCGCCTGCTCATTGGCCAGCGCGTCGAAATCGGCGTCTTCCTCGGCATAGGCGGCGTACACGGCTTCGAGCTTGGCTTGTGCTTCGAACACTTCGCCCAGGCCCGATTCGACTTCCTGGCGCACGGTTTTTTCCGGATCGAGCTGCGGTTCCTGCGGCAGGTAGCCGATGTTCAGGCCCGGCATCGGCACCGCTTCGCCCTGGATATCGGTGTCGATGCCTGCCATGATTTTCAGCAGCGTCGATTTACCGGAGCCGTTCAGGCCCAGCACGCCAATCTTGGCGCCTGGAAAGAACGACAGGGAAATATCTTTCAGGATCTGGCGCTTGGGCGGGACGATCTTGCCCACGCGATTCATGGTGTAGACGTAATTAGCCATTAGAAATCTCGGGTGTTATACAAAGACGGACAGGATACGGTAAACGCCCGCTTCCGGCCAGCGCTGTCACGTACATCAGGCCGCCAGGCGGGCGCGGCGCGACATCCACAGTCCCTCGCAGGCATACAGCGCCAGCGCGGCCCAGATCACCATGAAGCCCAGCATGCGTTCCTGCGTAAACGACTCATGGAAGACCCACACGCCGATCAGCAGCTGGCCGGTGGGCGCGATATATTGCAGCAGGCCCAGCACGGCCAGCGGCAGGCGGCGCGCACCGGCCGCGAACATCAGCAGCGGAATCGCCGTGATCGGGCCGGAGGCCAGCAGCAGCGCGCGCGTGGCGTTCGAGTCCGTATTGACGAAGCCGCTCTGGCCATGCCAGGTCAGCCACAGCATATAGGCCAGCGCCAGCGGAAACAGGATCATGGTCTCGAACGACAGGCCTTCCAGCGCGCCCAGCGCCGCCGTCTTGCGCAGCAGGCCGTAGCCGCCAAAGGTGGCGGCCAGCAGCAGCGCGATCCATGGCACTTGCCCTGCCTGCCAGGTCAGCCAGGCCACGCCGCAGGCGGCCAGGCCGATGGCCAGCCACTGCGCGCGGCGCAAGCGCTCGTGCAGCAGCAGAAAGCCCAGCATCACATTGATCAGCGGGGTAATGAAATAGCCGAGGCTGGCGTCGACCACATGGCCGTTGTTGACGGCCCAGATATAGATGAACCAGTTGGCGGACAACAAGAACGCACTGGCGACAAAGCTGGCCACCACCTTTGGCTGGCTGCCCAGGGTGCGCAGCCAGCCCCACTGGCGGCGCGCCGTCAATACGATGCCGAGGAACAGCAGCGACCAGACCATGCGGTGCGCCAGGATTTCCTGCGGTGCGACTTCTTCCAGGGCATGGAAGTACAGTGGAAACAGGCCCCAGCACAAAAAGGCGAGCGAGGCGTACAACATGCCTGGATTCATGACGGCGTTCTCGGAGAGAGTAGACAGTCTGTCATTATCGCTGAAAACCACGGCGCCTGCCGGACGGCACCGGGGCAGCGTAGAATGGCAACAAATCGAGGGCAAGGGCGCTGCGTGCAGAGCTGCCCCGGCCAAAAACAAACGACCTTGGGGTAGCCCGGAACCATGCATAAATACTCTTGCAATTTGCTGATACCTATCATATTGTGCGTTGCAATAAAACAAATACGGGTGCAATCTTGACGTCGGAACATAAAAAAAGCGGCCTGGCCGGCATGACGCTGGCGGCCGTGGGCATCGTTTACGGCGATATCGGCACCAGTCCGCTGTACACCCTGAAAACGGTGTTCGACCCGGCCCACGGCCTGGCGCTCACGCACAACAACCTGCTGGGCATCGTCTCGCTGATCTTCTGGGGCCTGACCCTGATCGTGTCGCTCAAGTATGTGACCCTGGTGCTGCGCGCCGACAACCGCGGCGAGGGCGGCATCATGGCGCTGATGGCGCTGGTGCTGTCGTCGGTCAGCAAGCTGTCGCGCTGGCATTTTCCGCTGATGGTGATCGGCGTGTTCGGCGCCACCCTGTTCTATGGCGACAGCGTGATCACGCCCGCCATCTCCGTGCTGTCGGCGATCGAAGGGCTGGAGGTGGCGACACCCGCCATGAGCGCCTATGTGGTGCCGCTGACGATCGTGGTGCTGGTCGCGCTGTATTCGGTGCAGTCGCACGGCACGGCCGGCATCGGCCGCTATTTTGCGCCCATCATGGTGCTGTGGTTTGCCGCGCTGGCCATCATGGGCGTGCTCAACATCATCAAGTCGCCGCATATCCTGGCGGCGCTCAATCCGATGCATGCGGCCAGCTTCCTGATGGAGAACGGCTTTGTCGCGTTCGTGGCGCTGGGCGCCGTGGTGCTGGCGCTGACGGGCGCCGAGGCGCTGTATGCCGACATGGGCCACTTCGGCAAGAAGCCGATCCGCCTGGCCTGGTTCCTGATCGCCTTTCCCGCGCTGGCGCTGAACTACCTGGGCCAGGGCGGCCTGCTGCTGGCGCACCCGGACGCCGTATCGAACCCGTTTTACCAGCAGCTGGGCTCGTGGAGCGTGTATCCGCTGGTGATCCTGTCGACCATGGCCACCGTGATCGCCTCGCAGGCGACCATTTCCGGCACCTTCTCGATGACCAAGCAGGCCATTGCGCTGGGCTTTTTGCCGCGCATGCGCGTGCGCCATACGTCGGAGAGCGAAATCGGCCAGATCTACATCCCGGCCGTCAACTGGCTGCAGCTGTGCGTGGTGCTGCTGGCCGTGGTCGGTTTCGGCTCGTCGGAAAACCTGGCCGCCGCCTACGGCATTGCCGTCACCGCCACCATGCTGTGCACCACCATATTGACGTTCTTCGTGATCCGCTACCGCTGGAAGATGAACCTGGCCCTGTGCTGGGCCGCCACCGGCTTTTTCCTGGTGATCGACGTCAGCCTGGTGTCGGCCAGCGCGCTCAAACTGTTCCATGGCGGCTGGTTCCCGCTGCTGCTCGGTTCCATCCTGTTCATCGTCATGCTGACCTGGAAGCGCGGGCGCCAGCTGGTGTTCGACAACCTGGAAAAACATGCGATTCCGCTCGATGATTTCCTCGCTTCGCTGTTTATCGCGCCGCCGCTGCGCGTGCCGGGCACGGCGATCTTCCTGCGCGGCGAGAGCGACGGCGTGCCCCATGCGCTGCTGCATAATCTGCTGCACAACAAGGTGCTGCATGAACGCGTGATCTTCCTGACCGTCTTCATGCACGAGGAGCCATGGGTGGCGCGGGCCGAGCGCGTGCGCGTGCTGGACCTGGGCCACCAGTGCTACCAGGTCAACGTGCATTACGGCTTCAAGGATGAGCCGGATATTCCGGAAGCGCTGGCGCTGGCCCAGGGCTCGGGCGAGGATTTCACCTTCGAGATGATGGAAACGTCGTTCTTCATCGCCCGCCAGACCATCATCTCGACGCCGGGCGCCGGCATGATGCCGTGGCGCGAACACCTGTTCGTCACCATGTCGCGCAATGCGCGCACGGCGGCCGACTACTACCAGATCCCGAGCAACCGGGTGATCGAACTGGGAACCCAGGTGGAAATCTGACGGAGCAGGGGCGCAGCGTTGTAGCGTGACCGCAAATGCGCCCTTGCTTACGTCTGCTTACAAATTGGCCGCTCCACTCCTGTTAAACTGCAGCCCGCACGGTCCGCACCGCACGGGCCCCAGTCACACTCCAATATTTAAAGGGAAACCATGAAATCGGTATTTCAGTTGATCGCCTCCGTCGCTTGTGCCTTTGCCCTGACCGCCTGTGGCAGCGCTGCGAATGAAACCAAGGAAGTCGTCATCGATCCGGCCACCCAGGTCAAGGAACTGGTCGCCACGGATCTGACCGTCGGCACCGGCACCACGATTGCCGCCGGCGACAGCTTTACCGTGCGCTATACCGGCTGGCTGTACAACTCGGCCGCCACCGATGGCAAGGGCAAGCAATTCGAAACCTCGCCGGCCGACGCCGCCCTGTCGTTCAAGCTGGGCATCGGCCAGGTCATTCCCGGCTGGGACCAGGGCATTGTCGGCATGAAGGCGGGCGGCACGCGCCGCCTGACCATCCCGGCCAGCCTGGCCTATGGTCCTGCCGTCAAATACGACAGCAAGGGCGCGGTGCTGATTCCCGCCTATTCCGGCCTGGTATTTGAAGTGACGCTGGTGACGGTCACCAAGCCATAAGCGTCTTGCGTTCAAGATGAAACGGGCGGCTCCATGGAGCCGCCCGTTTTGCATTCAGGGCGCCAGCTCCTGGAAATAATAGGTGGCGCCGCCGAGTTCCTGCGGCGCGTCATAGCGCAGCACCTGGGTGCGGCGCAGCGCCACCGGCGCGCTGAAGGCCGGGCCGTCGTAGACAAAGGTGTGGAATTCGCCATTCTCGCCGCAGGCGTCGACGCCGGGCGGCAGGTCGGCCAGGAAGGCGGCGTCGAATTCGCGTCCGCAAAAGTCGGCACGCAGATGGTTGCCGTTGATGCAGACGACGATGGCCTTGAAGCCGGCCGCCAGGAACTCGTCGACCAGCGCGCGCCGGTCTTCGCCCCACAGCGGCAGGTGCGCCGTCAGGCCGGCGGCGGCGCACACTTTTTCTTCCCAGTCGCGGTGCGGCTGCAGGTCGATATCGCCGAACAGCGCGTGGGCTATGCCATCGGCCCTGGCCGCACGCAGCATGGCAATGAACTGTTCCTCGTAGCTGGCCCAGCTGGCGCAGTAACGCTGCAGGCGCGCGCCCAGGCTGGCCGCCTGCGCTTCGAGCAGGGACGGCGGCACGCCGTGCGAGCGCGACTTGCGGCCGTCTTCATCCATCGCCGTGATCAGCAGCGGCACCGCCATGCCGGCCGTGCGGGCCCGCCACAGGGCCAGGCAGGAGTCCTTGCCGCCGCTCCAGGAGATCAGCGCCGTTGTCATGCAGCCACTTCCGCGGCGCGCAGCATGTCGATATGCTGTATGCCGTCTTCATCGTAGGGGGCGCTGACGGTGACGAATCCGAAGGACTGATAGAAGCGCTCCAGGTACTGCTGCGCGCCGATGCGGATCGCGTGGCCCGGATGCAGGCGCACGGCGCGCGCGATGCCTTCAAGCAGCAGCAGCTTGCCGGCGCCCGTGGTGCGCGCTTCAGGGGCCGTCAGCACGCGGCCCAGCGACATCTCCACATACTTGGCGCCCGGCGCCAGCACGCGCAGGTAAGCGGCCAGCTGCGGCTGGCCATCGCCATCACCTTGGTGCCAGCCCAGCAGATGCATGGCCGCCTGGTCATGGCCGTCCAGGTCCGGGTACAGGCATTGCTGTTCCAGCACGAACACGCGCTGGCGCAGCGCCAGCACCGCATACAGGCCGTGGGGGCCGAGTTCGTCGAAGGTTTGCCATTGCCAGGTGATCATCGCTGTTCCAGATTGTCAGGGAAAAGCGCCATTTTAAAGCGGCAGACGAAAAAAAACCGCGCTGCCTTTCGGGCAGCGTGGCTTTTGATGTAAACCTCTGGCTTACCGCGCCTGACAGAAGCGTAGCGAGCGGCAGTGATTTGTGGCCGAGAAGCGCAACCGTGCTGGAGCACGGTGAGCATCGCCGGCCGCAAAGCGCGACGCGCAGTAGCTTATGTCAGGTGCCATCACACGATAGTCAAGGTGACGTCGATATTGCCGCGGGTCGCGTTCGAGTATGGGCACACGATATGGGCGGCGGCGACCAGTGCTTCGGCGGCGGCGCGGTCCATGCCTGGCAGCGAGATGGTCAGTTCCACTTCGATGCCGAAGCCGGTTTCGATGGCGCCGATGCCGACATTGCCCTGGATCGACAGATCCGCTGGCAGCGCGATCTTGTCACGGCCGGCGACAAATTTCATCGCGCCGATAAAGCAGGCCGAGTAGCCGGCAGCGAACAGCTGTTCCGGATTGGTGCCGACGGCGCCATTGCCGCCCAGTTCTTTTGGCGTGGTCAGTTTCACGTCGAGCACGTTATCGGACGACACGGCACGGCCTTCGCGGCCTCCGGTGGCGGTGGCTTGGGCGCGGTACAGGACTTGTTGGATCGACATGATAGTTTTCCTTTGAGTTAAATAGTTAACGACTAAATAGTGTGCTACTTATTTCTGCTTGCTTTGCGGACTCTGCATTCCTCGCTTGCCCGGTATGGCCGTCTGAAGTATCGGTAATGCGGCGTCCATGCACACAATATATATCGTGCACTATTTAATTGCAAGCGATTTTTAAAAAAAGATCATCCAGACTCAAGCTTTATTTTTTTGCCTTTGTCGCCGCTGCATGCCTTCCGTCGCATAATGGCCACCGCTGCGGACGCCGATTGCTATTCTCGGCTCACTTCAACGCCTCCAGGACACCATCATGACCAGCTTCTTCTTTATTATCCGCCTTGCGCTGGCCAGCATGGCCGCCTATGCCCTGCTTGCCGGCATGGTGCTCAATGGCCTGCTGCCGCACGGCGCCCACTTTGAAGGCTTTGTGGTGGGCACGGCCAGCCTGCTGGGCGCGTTTGCCGCCCTCAATGCGTTTTCGCATGTGCGCCGCGTGCGCCTGATCGCCGGCAAGGTCAGTGGCGCGACCGTGTCGAGCCGCCAGCGGCGCCAGATCGAAGTGCCGTTCGAGGCCGGCGAAGCGTTCGACCTGATCGACGCGGCCATCCGCGAACTGCCCGGCAGCGAGATACAGGAAAGTGCGCGCGACAGCCTGCAGGTACAGGCGCGCGTGCGCCGTCCCGCCCCATATACCCAGGCCGGTACGCCGCGCTGGCATTTGCTCAATTTTTTCGAGCCGCGGCCGAACCAGATCCTGGCCACCGTCACGCCGAACGGCGAAGCGGGCAGCGTGACGCTGATCTGCGAACCGGCGCGCACGGCGTGGACCGACTGGTTCCTGGTCGACCATGGCACCAACCTGGAAAATGCGGAAGCGGTGACGCGGGCGATTACCCGCCGGGTGGCGCAGCGGCGCCGCGGCGAGCAGGCCGAAGTGCGCCAGACGGTGACGGAAAAGGAACTGACGGTGGCCAAACTGAGCCTGCTGCATGCCCAGGTCGAACCGCATTTTCTCTACAACACGCTGACCAGCGCCCAGCTCTTGACGCGCTCCGATCCGGCCCGTGCCGACGAGATGCTGGGCAACCTGATCGAATACCTGCGCCATTCGCTGCCGCGCACCGAAAACGCCATGTCGAGCATCGGCGTCGAACTGGAGCGGGCGAAGGCCTATCTCGATATCCTGAAAATCCGCATGGGCAGCCGCCTCAATCTGCAGATCGAAGTGCCGCAGTACCTGAAGCAGGTGGAGTTGCCGCCGATGATGCTGCAAACCCTGGTGGAAAACGCCATCAAGCACGGGCTGGAGCCGAAAAGCGGCGGCGGCACCATCTGGATCCTGGCGCGCGCCGGCGAGGGCACGGTGGCCATCACGGTGGCCGACGATGGCCAGGGCTTCAGCGACCATGGCGGCGGCACCGGCATCGGCCTGCGCAATGTGCGCGAGCGGCTGCGCCTGACCTACGGCGACGCGGCGCTGTTCAGCATCGTGTCGAATTTTCCCGGCGGCGTGGCCGCCACCATCACGGTGCCGGACAGCACGGCCAGGGGAGCGGCATATGCCTAGCGCATTGACCAAACCCCTGACGTGTGTCGTGGCCGAAGACGAAACCCTGCTGCGCGAAGCGCTGTTGACGCTGTTGTCGGAAGTGTGGCCGGAGCTGCGCGTGGTGTCCGCCTGCGACGATGGCGGCACGGCCCTGGAAGCGATCGCCACCTTCCAGCCCGACGTGGCGTTTCTCGATATCCGCATGCCGGGCTTGAGTGGCCTGGAAGTGGCGGCCGGCGCGTTCGAGGCCAGTCCGGCCACTCAGGTGGTGTTCATCACCGCCTACGACCAGTATGCGATCGCCGCGTTCGACAAGGGCGCCGTCGACTATCTGTTGAAACCGGTGGCGCGGCCCAGACTGCAGGCCTGCCGCGAGCGCATCGAGGCGCGCGCGGCCAAGAGCGCAGTGTCCGGCGCTGCGCCCGATGCGGCATTGGCGACACTGCTGCAGCAACTGACCGGCGCGCTGCCGGCCGTGGCCAAGGCGCCGCCGCTGGTGTGGCTGACCGCCAGCAGCGGCAAGGACACCCGCCTGATCATGGTCGACGATATCGCGTATTTTCAGTCCGATACCAAGTACACGGCGGTGATGACGGCCGATGGCGAGGCGCTGCTGAGGAAACCGATACGCGAGCTGCTCGACACGCTCGACCCGGCCATTTTCAAGCAGATCCACCGCTCGACCATCGTCAACATGAAGGCGGTGGCGTCGGTCACGCGCGACGAGATGGGGCGCGGCACATTGCGGCTGAAAACGCGGCCGGAAACGCTGGTGGTAAGCCAGCCGTTCATGAGCTTGTTCAGGAATATGTAATAAGCTAACCATGGTGTCGGATTACGGCCTGCGGCCTAATCCGACCTACCGTGCGGCGTAGGTCGGGTAGGTCGGGTTAGCGCGCAGTGCGTAACCCGACACAGCACCGTCATCTACTCCGCCGTCTCGAACCCTTCGAGCACATTGACCACATTGATCCCCAGTTCCTTGACCGCATAGCCGCCTTCGAGGATAAATGCGGTCGGCAGGTTCAGGTAGGCGAGACGTTCGCCCAGGCGCAGGTAGTCGCCGCTTTGCAGGGCAAAATGCGACAGCGGGTCGCCGACATAGGTGTCCACGCCCAGCGAGACCACCAGCGCGTCGGGCGCGTACATATTGATGCGCAGGCAGGCCGTTTCCAGGGCAGTGAACCACTGCGTGGTGGGGCAGCCGGCCGGCAGCGGCAGGTTGACGTTGTAGCCGGTGCCGGCGCCGGTGCCCGTCTCGTCGGCGTGGCCCAGATAAAACGGAAATTCGTGGCGCGGGTCGGCGTGCATCGAGACGAACAGCACGTCGTTGCGCGCATAGAAAATGCTCTGCGTGCCGTTGCCGTGGTGGTAGTCGAGGTCGAGGATGGCGACCTTGCGCGCACCGTCGTCGAGCAGGTGCTGCGCCGCCAGCGCGGCGTTATTGAGGAAGCAGTAGCCGCCGAAAAAATCGGCGCCCGCATGGTGGCCCGGCGGGCGCGTCAGGGCAAAGGTGGCCCGTTCGCCGAGGCGCAGCGCATGGGCAGCATTGACGGCGCAGTCGGCGCCCGTCTTGGCGGCGGTCCAGGTGCCGCTGGTGAGCGGCGTGCCATTGTCCATCGAGTACAGGCCCAGCTTGGCCGTGAAGTTGTCGGGCTCGATATCGCTGCGCAGGGTGCGCACCGGCCAGACGGACGGCACGGCGTCGCGGTTGGCGTTGTCCGGATCGAGCGCCAGCCAGTCGTGCCAGGCGTGGCGCAGAAAATGCAGGTAGCGCGGCGTGTGGATGCGTTCCAGCGAAGTCAATGGCACGCCGTGCGGCGTGACGATGCGGCCCAGGTTGCGCCGCCCCAGTTCGGCCACCACCATGTCGGCCCGTTCCGGCGTCTCGAAGCAGGGCACGAGTTCGCCGCGAAACATCTCGAAGCGGCCCCGATGCTGGCTGTGCAATTCATTGTAGAAGGTCAGCATCGGGCGCTTTGCAGAAGTTTACAGGGAACTCAGGTGTGCGAGCAGAGGGTGCTGGCGCGGTAGGACGCCACGTAGTCGTCGAAGCTGCCCTGCGGCGCCGCTTCCATGGCGCGCTGCTCGGCCAGCGAGGTGGCGGCCAGCCGGTCGAAATACGCGCTTTGTTCCGGCGCCGGTGGTTGTGCACGGAAAAACGCCGCATGGCGCTCGCTTTGCTGCAGGCCGAAGGCGGCAAACGAGCCGCCGTTGGCGCGCAGTTCGCGCAGCACGCGCGCCGAGGGTGTCGCATCCGGATCAGCCAGTTTCACCGCTTGCGCGGCCAGGCTGTCGGCATGGGCCGTGCCGCCGCTGCGCGCGTCGAGCAGCGCCGCCACTGGCGCGATGCGCGCCAGCAGTTCTTCGCCCCAGGCCTGCAGCGAGATGTCTTCACCGTCGCGGCGCAGCATCAAGCCGGGCTTGCGGCCTTCCTTGACGGTGCGCGCAAAGTTGGCCGTGTAGCAAGTGCCCTGTTCGCTTGAGATCGGCGCGCTGTCGTCGAGCGCGCAGAACAGCAGAAAGGCGTCGAGGAAGCGGCCCGTTTCCAGGCTGATGCCGACCGGCTCGAACGGATCGACGTCCATGCAGCGCACTTCGATATATTGCACGCCGCGCAGGCACAGCGCCTGGATCGGGCGCTCGCCGGTGCGGATCACGCGCTTGGGACGGATGGTCGAATAGTATTCGTTCTCGATCTGCAGCACGTTGGTCGACAGCTGTATCCACTCGCCGTCCTTCTTGGTACCGAGTTCGGCGTACGGCGCATACGGGTCGTTGACGGCGTGCGTCAGCGCGCTGACATAGTCTTCCAGGCTGTTCTCGTGCGGACGCAGGCCCGACTGGGCGTCGTTCTGGTAACCGAGGTCGCTCATGCGCAGGCTGGTGGCGTACGGCAGGAACAGGGTGTCGCCGGACAGGGTGTCGAGCTTGTGCGCGCGGCCGCGCAAGAAACCGGACGCCAGCGCCGGCGAGGCGCCGAACAGATACATCAGGAGCCAGCTGTAGCGGCGGAAATTGCGGATCGTCGCCAGGTAGCTTTCCGACTGCACGTCTTTTGCCGTGGTCGCCGTGGTGGCGCTGGTGGACTTGTCGGCGGCCAGCAGCTGCCACAGGCCTTCGTCGAGCGAGTAGTTGTAGTGGATGCCGGCGATGCATTGCATGGCCTTGCCATAGCGCAGCGCCAGGCCGCGACGGTACACATGCTTGAGCATGCCCATGTTCGAACTGCCGTAGTTGGCGATCTCGATCTGCTCTTCGTCGGGCAACTGGCCCGGCATCGACTGGCTCCACAACAGCTCGTCGCCCAGGCGGCTGTAGGCATGGCGGTGCACGGTATCGAGTTGCTTGATCGTGAGGGCGATGTCGGGTTCGGCCGGGGTGATGAATTCGAGCAGGGCTTCGGCGTAGTCGGTGGTGATTTCAGGGTGGGTCAGCGCCGAGCCCAGCGCGGCAGGATGGGGCGTGGAAGCCAGATGGCCGGCGTGGTCGACGCGCAGGGTTTCACGCTCGATGCCGCGCAATCCGCCCAGCAGCGCGCGGTTGGCATCTTCGGTCAGCAATGCCAGGCGGCGAGTCAACAGGTTGGGCAATTTGAGCTTCCTTTCTTGTGCAGCAGATAAATGTGGTGCTGAGATTAACCGAAAATGCGCAATTGCGTCGGCGGCCTCCCAAAAATCGCCGCGCCGCCAGCATCCGCCCGGGAAAGCAGGGCAGCGTGGCGGTCAGGAAGCGCTTGATATTTTAACAAACTGGACGCTGGACGGCGCGTTGCGCGGTCAAGCGGGTGGACGAGAACGAAAAAATACTTCAGCCGTGGCGGCCGCCGGACACGCGTTCTATATTGGCCAGGTCGCGCCAGCTTTGCGACTGGTTGAAACCGGCAAGGACCAGCAACTGGCGTACCTGGGCCGCCTGGTCATAGCCATGCTCCATCAGCAACCAGGCCTTGGGTGCCAGGTGGCGCGCGGCGCCGGTCACGATGGTGCGCAGCGCCGACAGGCCGTCGGCATGGTCGGTCAGCGCGCCAGCGGGCTCGAAGCGCAAATCGCCTTCGGCCAGGTGGCGGTCGCCGCTGGCGATATACGGCGGGTTGGAGACGATCAGGTCAAATTTCTCCGTGCCCAGCGCTTCGAACCAGTCGCTGGCCATGAAGGTGATATTGACGCCGTTGGCGCTGGCGTTGCGGCGCGCCACGGCCAGCGCCGCGCTGCTGACATCCAACGCCGTGACCACCGCGTCGGGCCGCGTATGGGCCAGCGCCACGGCAATCGCGCCGCTGCCGGTGCCCATGTCGAGCACGCGCCCGCCCGGTGGCAAACGGTCCAGCGCCAGTTCGACCAGCACTTCCGTATCGGGGCGCGGGATCAGCACGGCATCGCTGACGGCAAACGGCAAGCCGAAAAATTCGCGCTGGCCGACGATATACGCCACCGGTTCGCCGCGCAGGCGGCGTTCCATCAGGCCAGACAGGCGCTGCGCCTCGTCGCCGGTCAGCACGCGCTCCGATTGCGTGATCAGGCCCACGCGCGACAGGCCCAGCGCATGGCCGAGCAGGATGCGGTTATCGACCGCATCGAGGGGAGAGCCCTGTTGCAGGGCGCCGACGGTGCTGCCGGCGGGGATCAATGTTTCAGACATGGTGCTTTCAATTATTTTTTGCGGCGCAGCAAGGTCCACAGCAAGCCGATGGCAAAGATGGCGAACCAGACAAATGCCCATTGCGGGATCGACAGGCCGATGAACGGCTCGCCCGCGTTTTCGCAGGCGCCGTACGATTCGAACATGAACGGCATATACTGGGCCGTGAAGATCTTGTTGAGCGCCGTTTCCACCGGATCGATGCCGCAGGAAAAACCGGGGTGGGCCAGCACATACAGGTGTTTTCCCGCCACGCCCAGGCCGCCCAGCGCGGCCAGCAGGCCGATGCCCGCGCCGATCGCCGGTGTTTTTGACGCCGCGCCGATCAGGCAGCCGATGGCAATCGCGATGAACAGATAGCGCTGGATCACGCACAGCGGGCAGGGCGCCATGTTCATCACATGCTGCAGATACATGGCCGTGCCCAGCATGACGAAGCACAGGGCGGCGATAAGAAGAAGGACGGTGCGGGAGTTTTTCATGGGCGACACGGTAAGGTGGATGGAATTTTAGCCATGCATTCTCGCACAAGGGGAAAATGTTGCTGCTTAACCTCTACTTAAACCCAACTGCAAATGCCGGGGTCGGACCCTGAGGGTCCGACCCCAGTCCCTGCCTTTGGGTTGTTTTAATCCCCCAGCGCCGCCAAAAGCTCCGCCTGGTGTTCCGCCGCCAGCGCATTGGTCAGTTCCGTCAAATCCCCATCCATGATGAAGTCCAGCTTGTACAGGGTCAGGTTAATGCGGTGATCGGTCATGCGCCCCTGCGGAAAGTTATAGGTGCGGATGCGCTCGCTGCGGTCGCCCGAGCCGATCAGGCTCTTGCGGGTGGCCGCTTCTTTCGACTGCTGCTCGCGCAGCTGCACGTCCTTGATGCGGGCGGCCAGCACTTTCATGGCCTGCGCCTTGTTCTTGTGCTGGCTGCGGTCGTCCTGGCATTCGACCACGATCCCGGTCGGCAAGTGGGTAATGCGCACGGCCGAGTCGGTCTTGTTGATGTGCTGGCCGCCGGCGCCCGAGGCGCGGTAGGTGTCGATGCGCAGATCGGCCGGGTTGATGTTGACATCTTCCACCTCGTCTGCTTCCGGCATCACGGCCACGGTGCAGGCCGAGGTGTGGATGCGGCCTTGCGTCTCGGTGGCCGGCACGCGCTGCACGCGATGGCCGCCCGATTCGAATTTCAGCTTGGAGTAGGCGCCATTGCCGACCAGGCGCACGATCACCTCGCGGTAGCCGCCCAGGTCGGAGTCGGAGGCCGACACCAGTTCCACCTGCCAGCGGTTGCGTTCGGCAAAGCGCGTGTACATGCGCAGCAGGTCGCCCGCAAACAGGGCCGACTCGTCGCCGCCGGTGCCGGCGCGAATTTCCAGGAAAATATTGCGCTCGTCGTTCGCGTCCTTCGGCAGCAGCATGGTCTGCAGTTCGCGTTCGAGCTGCGTCATGGTGGTTTTCGCTGCCTCGATTTCTTCTTGCGCGAAATCCTTCATGTCGGGGTCCGCCAGCATTTCCTGCGCCGTGGCGATGTCGTTGCCCGCTTCCTGGTAGGAGTGGTACAGCGCCACCAGCGGACCGAGTTCGGCATGCTCGCGCGTCATCTTGCGGTAGGTGTCCATATTCGACGTGGCGTCCTGGTGCATCAACAGTTCGTCGAGTTCAACCAGGCGGTTCGCCAGTTGATCGAGCTTGGACAGCATGGATGGTTTCATAGCGCTTCGGGGTAAAAAGTGAATGAGGGGACAGGCCGTGGCTGCGCGCCGGCTGGCCGGCGCAGCGGGTGACAAGCGGGGACGCTAACGGCGTGGGCGGAACAGTTTCGGCAACAGCGTGGCCAGCTGCTTGCGCTCGTCGCCTTGCGCGCGGTGCAGGGCCTGTTGCGGGCCATGCATGAACTTGGCCGTCAGGCCTTTCGACAAGGCTTCCAGTACGGCGTCGATATCGGCGCCCTTGGCCAGCATCTTGCGCGCGCGTTCGACTTCCATCTGGCGCAGCGTTTCGCTGCTTTCGTGCAGATCCTGGATCACCGGCACCATGGCGCGGTCGTCGACCCAGGTCATGAACGACTGCACGCGCGTCTCGATGATGGCTTCGGCCTGCGCCACGGCGGCCTGGCGGCTTTCCAGACCCGTCTGCACCACCTTGCCCAGGTCGTCGACGGTATACAAAAACACGTCGTTCAGGCGGCCCACTTCCGTTTCGATATCGCGCGGCACGGCCAGGTCGACCATGAACATCGGCTTGTGGCGGCGCGCCTTGATGGCGCGCTCGACCAGGCCCAGGCCCAGCAGCGGTAACGATGAGGCCGTGCACGAGATGACGATGTCGAACTGGTGCAGTTTTTCCGGCAGGTCGGCCAGGCGGATCGCCTTGCCGTTGAAACGGTGGGCCAGCGCCTCGCCGCGCTCCATGGTGCGGTTGGCGATCGTGATGCTGTGCGGATTCTGCGCCGCAAAATGGGTGGCGCACAGCTCGATCATTTCGCCGGCGCCGATGAACAGCACGTTCTGCTCGGAGATCTTGTCGAAGATGCGCTGCGACAGGCGCACGGCGGCGGCCGCCATCGACACGCTGTGCGCGCCGATCTCGGTGGTGCTGCGCACTTCCTTGGCCACCGAAAAGCTGCGCTGGAACAGTTGATGCAAGTAAGTGCCCAGGCCGCCCACTTCATCGGCCGTGCGGATCGCGTCCTTGATCTGGCCCAGGATCTGCGTTTCGCCGAGCACCATCGAATCGAGCCCGGAGGCGACGCGGAAGGTGTGGCGCACGGCATCGTGCTGCGGCAGCATGTACAGGTGGGGGCGCAGTTCGCTGTAGCTGAGCTTGTGATAATCGGCCAGGAAATGCGCGCCCGCGTCGAGCGGATTGGGTACCCGGCTGGCCGCATACAGCTCGGTGCGGTTGCAGGTCGACAGAATTGCCGCTTCGTCATTGTCACGCAAGTCGATGCGCTGGAACCAGGTGCGCGCCGCCACCACCGCCTGGCCCAGATGCTCAGGCGAAAACGCCAGCTGTTCGCGGAGCGACACTGGTGCAGTGGTGTGATTGAGGCCGACGGCTAACAGTTGCATGTGAGGGCAGTGGGATGACTTATGCCGACATTATAGCGCTTTGTGCCCGTTGCTTGAGCAGGTCAGCCGTTTGGCTCCTGGCCGCCCAGCTTTTCCAGCCGGTAACCATAACTGTAAACCGGCACCAGCCGGTAGCCGTGTTCGGGTTTCAGCTGCAGCTTGTTGCGCACGCGCGAGACATGGGTGTCCATGGTGCGCGAGGGCAGGGCCGTGTCGCGCTGCCAGACGGCCTCATGGATATAAGCGCGCGACAGGGGCCGGCCCAGGTTGCGGAAAAACAGCAGCGCCAGGGCAAATTCCTTGTGCGTCACATCGAGCAGCTCGCCATCCATCAGCAGCCGGCCAGCCCGCGTTTCAAAAATGTAATTGCCAAATTGCAGTTGCTCGGCGCCGCTCTGGGTCGGATAGGCCATGCGCAGCAGCGCCTGGGCCCGCAGCGCCAGTTCGCTGCGCCGCAGCGGCTTGACCAGGTAATCGTCGGCGCCCGCCCTGATGCCGGCGACGATATCGTCCTCGCCGGAACTGTTGGTCATAAACAACACCGGCGCCTTGGGCGCCAGTTTTTCGCGTGCGCGGCGCAGCACTTCGGCGCCGTCCAGATCGCTGCCCTGCCAGTCGAGGATCAGCATGTCGCAGCTATCCTTGCGCAGCTGGCCCAGCATCTCCCTGGCACTCTGGAATTCATGACAGGCATGGCCGGCTGCGGTGAGCACCTGGCAGATCAGTGCTGCCTGACTATGGTCGCTATCGAGTACGGCAATTCGCATAATTGGCTGGAGTGTGTAACAACAAACAGACAGACCACGCTGCTTATCGTAATGTTAAGGAATGCTCTGATGAAATATAACAGAGATTGCAACTGTGTCCAGTGAAATCGAAAGGCCGCCTTTCCGGCCGCACTTTGCCGCCACACTTGGACGTGTTCTTACCGCATGGAGAAACGCGTATGCCAGATGACACTGTCACTGATTGGAATTTGATCCCGGGCACGCTGGCCGAAATCGAACAGGCGCGCGAGCGCTGCCGCCGCCTGGTGGGCCGGCGCGCCATGATGTCGGCCGGCACTTCGGCCATCCCGATTCCCGGCATCGACCTGATGTCGGACGTGGGCCTGCTGTCAATGCTGATCAATGACATCAACCACGAATTCGGCCTGACGCCGGAGCAGATCGAAAAACTCAACCCGCAGTTCAAGCTGATGGCCTATCGCGTGGCGATCGGCATGGGCGGCATGCTGGTAGGCAAACTGGTGACGCGCGAGCTGATCATCCACCTGCTCAAGCGCAGCGGCGTCAAGCTGGCCACCAAGCAGGTCGCCCGCTTCGTGCCATTCGCCGGCCAGGCCGTGGCGGCCGCGCTCGGCTACGCCGTGTTCCGCCAGATCGGCAACCAGCACGTCAACGCCTGCGCCGCGGTGGCGCAGGAATTGATTACAGTACGACCGAGCTGAGCGAGCGGTAGCGGTCAGGCGTCCGGCAGCACCACGTTGACGTCGAGCACTTCCAGGTTGCCCTGGCGGTCGAGCGAGATCTTGATGTCTTCGGCGTTGACCTTGGTGTACTTGGAAATGACCTCGATCAATTCCTTGTGCAGGGCCGGCAGGAAGTCGGGGCCGTCGCGGCCGCTGCGTTCGCGCGCGATGATGATCTGCAGGCGTTCCTTGGCCGCGCTGGCCGATTTCGGTTTGGGGGGGAACAGGAAAGAAAGCAAGGCCATATCACTTCGTCCCAAAAATGCGCTGGAGCAAACCAGGTTTTTCATAATTGGTGAAGCGCAGCGGCACTTCTTCGCCGAGGAAACGCGAAACCACGTCTTCGTAGGCTTGCGCCACGTCGGTGCCCTTGAAGTGGATCGCCGGATTGCCCTGGTTCGACGCAGCCAGTACCTGTTCCGATTCCGGAATGATGCCCACCAGCGGGATGCGCAGGATTTCCTGCACGTCCTGGTAGGACAGCATTTCTTCCGACTCCACCCGCTTCGGCGAGTAGCGCGTGATCAGCAGGTGTTCCTTGACCGGTTCGCCGCCGGTCTGCGCGCGGCGCGACTTGGCTTGCAAAATGCCCAGGATGCGGTCCGAATCGCGTACCGACGACACTTCCGGATTGGTGACGATAATGGCTTCGTCGGCAAATGTCAGCGCCATCAGCGCGCCGTGCTCGATGCCGGCCGGCGAATCGCAGATGATGAACTCGAAGCCCATGTTGATCAGGTCGTTCAACACGCGTTCCACGCCTTCCTCGGTCAGCGCGTCCTTGTCGCGCGTCTGCGAGGCGGGCAGGATGAACAGGTTGTCGCAGTGCTTGTCCTTGATCAGCGCCTGGTTCAGCGTCGCTTCCTTGTTGATCACATTGATCAGGTCATAGACCACGCGGCGCTCGCAACCCATGATCAGGTCGAGATTGCGCAGGCCCACGTCGAAGTCGAGCACGGCTGTCTTGTGGCCGCGCATGGCCAGGCCAGTGGAAAAGCTGGCGCTGGAGGTCGTTTTGCCGACACCGCCCTTGCCGGACGTCACAACAATAATTCTTGCCACAAATAATCCTTTTCAGATATCTCGTTGAGTTGTGCAGTTCAAGAGCGGTTTACGGGGGTGACCGGTTTGACAGAGTGTATCTCGATTCTGTCGCCAGCCAAGCGAATTTGCGCCGGGCCGCCCTTCATTTCCGGCGTAAAACCATCCTCGAAGGTGCGGTACACGCCGGCGATCGACACCAGCTCCGGTTCCATCGCCAGCGCAAAGATGCGCGCCTGCGGGTTGCCCGAAGCGCCAGCCAGCGCGCGGCCGTACAGTGACGAATACACGTGGATGCTGCCGTCGGCGATGATTTCGGCGCCATTGTTGACCACCGCCGTGATGATCAGGTCGCAGCCGCGCGCATAAATGCGCTGGCCGGCGCGCACCGGCGTATCGATCACCATCACCTGCGCTTCGGCGCCGGACTCGGCGGCCAGGGTCGGGCCATCCTTGGCGGGCGCATCGTCGCGCGTCTTGCCGCTGTCCAGGCTCAGGCCCTGCGCCAGGATGGCGTCATGCATGGCCGGTTCGGCATTGCGCACGGCTACCGCGTTGAGCCGGTATTTTTTCAGCAGCGCCACCAGCGCGCCCCAGTCGACGGGCGTATCGCCAGGCATCAGGTCGGCCACGTCCAGCACCGCCAGGTCGTCCTCGAAAAAGTCGGCCACGCCGCCCGTCATGTCGTGCAAGGCCGCATCGAGCGCCTGCGTGTCGGCGCCATGCACGATGGCAGAGACGGCGACAACGGTGGAAATCTTGATTTCAATCGGCTTCGGCGGCAGGCTTTTGGACATAAACATGGGTCAGAGTGAGACTGCGGAAGGCCAGGTGCCTGATCGGTTCACATGGAAAGCAGTAAATTTCTTGCATTCTACTGCAAAAAAAACGCTGTCAGGGGCCGCACGGATGCTATTCCGTAGGGCAACATGTGCTTCACGTCAAAAAACAAAGGGCGGCGCCCGTTCAAACCGGGACGCCGCCCTGAAAGCAGCCATGCATGCGGCCTGTGAGCCGCCGCTGGTTATACTGCCATGCTGGCGCCGCGCATCTGCCTGGCCGCCTGCACCATATTGGCCAGCGCCGCTTCGGTTTCCTGCCAGCCCCGCGTTTTCAGGCCGCAATCAGGGTTCACCCACAGGTTGGCCGGCGGAATCACCGCGCTGGCCTTTTGCAGCAGCCGCACCATCTCGTTGACGGTGGGAATGCGCGGCGAGTGGATGTCATACACGCCGGGGCCGATTTCGTTCGGATACTGGAACTGCCCAAAGCCGGTCAGCAGTTCCATGTCCGAGCGGCTGGTCTCGATCGTGATCACGTCCGCATCCATGGCGGCAATCTGCGGCAGGATGTCGTTAAATTGCGCGTAGCACATATGGGTATGGATCTGCGTGCTGTCGCCCACGCTGGAGGCCGCAATGCGGAACGCGCGCGTGGCCCACTCCAGGTAGCCATGCCACTGGCTGCGGCGCAGTGGCAAGCCTTCGCGGATGGCCGGCTCGTCGATCTGGATCATGCCGATGCCGGCCGCTTCCAGGTCGGCTACTTCGTCGCGTATCGCCAGCGCAATCTGCAAGGCCGTGGTGGCGCGCGGCTGGTCGTCGCGCACGAACGACCATTGCAATATCGTGATGGGTCCCGTCAGCATGCCTTTCATCGGCTTGTCCGTCAGGCTTTGCGCGTGGACCGTCCAGGCCACCGTCATGGCGGCCGGGCGCTGCACGTCACCATAGATGACGGGCGGCTTCACGCAGCGCGAGCCGTACGACTGCACCCAGCCCAGGCGGGTAAATAGAAAGCCGTCGAGCTGCTCGCCAAAGTATTCCACCATGTCGTTGCGTTCGGCTTCGCCATGTACCAGCACGTCCAGGCCCAGCGCTTCCTGGCGCTGGACGGCATGCGCGATTTCCTCGCGCATCGCGTGTTCATAATCGGCCCCCGTCAGTTCACCACGCTTGAAGCTGGCGCGGGCGGCGCGGATGGTGCTGGTCTGCGGAAACGAGCCAATGGTGGTGGTGGGAAAGTGCGGCAATTGAAAACGCGTGCGTTGTACCGCCTGGCGCAGCGAAAAGCTGGAATCGCGCCGGTCGATGGTAGGTGACAAGGCCTGCAGGCGCTGCGCCACGTGCGGGCGATGCACGCGCGCGCTGGCGCGGCGCCCGGCAATGGCCAGGCGCGACACGGCCAGCGCGGTGCTGTCGGCCTTGCCAGCCAGCGCGTCTTTCAGCAGGGCCAGTTCTGCCAGCTTCTCGGTGGCAAACGCCAGCCACGATTTGAGTTCCGGATCGAGACCGGTTTCCGGCGCCAGCGTGAACGGCGTGTGCAGCAGGGAGCACGAGGGCGCCAGCCACAGCTTGCCGCCGCGTTTGTCAGACAGCGGCTGCAGCACGGCCAGCGCCGCATCGAGGTCGGTGCGCCAGATATTGCGGCCATCGACGATGCCGACCGACAGCACTTTATGCGCCGGCAGCCAGTCGGTGACACTGATCAGTTCATGCGGCGCGCGGATGCCGTCCACATGCAGGCCGGCCACGGGCAGGCGGCAGGCCATGCTGAGGTTTTCTTCCAGCGGCGAAAAATACGTAGCCAGCAAAATGTTGACGCCCACCTGGTTCAGCTGCCAGTAGCTGCTGTCAAACGCGCTGCGCCAGGCGTTCGGCAAGTCCAGGCCCAGGATCGGTTCATCGACCTGCACCCAGGTCACGCCCTGCTGTTTCAGGCGGGCAAGCAGGGCGCCGTAGACCGGCAGTAATTGATCGAGCAGGGCCAGGCGGTCGAAGCCGGCGGTTTTTTCCTTGCCCAGCCACAGAAAGGTGAGCGGGCCGATCAGTGCCGCTTTCACCTGGTGACCGAGCGCCTGCGCTTCGGCCACTTCGTCGAACAGGCGCTCGCAGGTCAGCGAGAACTGCGTCTGCGGTGAAAATTCCGGCACCAGATAGTGGTAGTTGGTGTCGAACCATTTGGTCATTTCCAGCGCGTAATGGTTGGACGCCGGCGCGCCGTCGGCATGGCCGTGCTCATGCGTACAAATGGCGTGATCGGCTTGGCTTTCCTCGCCGCGCGCCATCTGAAAATAGCGCGACAGTTGCGATTGCTGTTCGTCAAATGCGAAGCGGGCCGGCTCGCAACCGAGCAGCTGAATATGGTTGGCGACCTGGTCATAGAAGGCGAAGTCACCGACGGTCACATAGTCCAGGCCGGCGTCGCGCTGCAGCGCCCAATGGCGCGCGCGCAATGCTTTGCCAGTCTGTTCCAGCGCGGCCTCCGACACTTCGCCGCGCCAGTGGCGTTCCAGCGCAAATTTCAGTTCACGTTCTGCGCCGATACGGGGAAAACCAAGAATATGGGTGTGTATGCTCATGATGTCATCGAGATTTAATGTGGATAGGCTAGAGTGTGCGGCAATCTGCTCTATAATAAAAACGAAACCTTTTGACGATTAACATGAAAAATATTCACGATACCAAGGGCCCATGCTGGAAATTCGCCACCTGCGCACGCTGAGCGCCTTGCGCTCTTCCGGCAGCCTGGTGCGCGCCGGGCAACTGCTGAACCTGACGCAGTCGGCGCTGTCGCACCAGATCCGTTTATTGGAAGAGCGCTACAACGCGCCGCTGTTCGAGCGCAAGTCCATGCCGATCGCGTTTACCGCCACCGGCAGCCGGTTGCTCGAACTGGCCGACAAGCTGCTGCCCGAAATCGAGCTGGCCGAACGCGAGGTGGCGCGCCTGTCGCAGGGCGACAAGGGACAGCTGCGCGTGGCGCTCGAATGCCATACCTGTTTCGACTGGCTGATGCCGGTGATGGACGCGTTTCGCCAGCGCTGGCCGGAAGTGGAAATCGACCTGGTGTCCGGCTTTCACAGCGAGCCGGCCGAGCTGCTGCGCTCGGGCGAAGCGGATCTCGTGATCGGCTCGCCATACGGTCCCGACTTCACGGTATTTCCGCTGTTCCGCTTTGAAATACTGGTGGTGATGGCGCAAAAGCACCGGCTGCAGGCGCAGCGCCGGCTGGCGCCCGCCGATTTCAGTGGTGAAACGCTGATCACCTATCCGGTGCCGGAAGAGCGCATCGACCTGATCCGCGAAGTACTGCGGCCGAACGGCATCGCTTTCGAGCGCCGCACGGCCGAGCTGACGGTGGCCGTGCTGCAGCTGGTGGCCAGCCGGCGCGGCATTGCCGCTTTGCCGAACTGGGCGATCAAGAACTATGTCGATTACGATTACGTGGTGGCGCGCCCGGTCGGCGAACACGGCCTGTGGAGCGACCTGTTTGTCTCGGTGCCTCCAAGCTTGCAGGACAAGGCGTATGTGCGTGATTTTGTCAGCGTGATACGCGAGCAGTGCGCGGCGTCGCTGGACGGTATCAAGTTGTTGTCTTGATGATCGTTGAATTGGAAACAATCCAACAAAGAAGCTTGAGATAGATCAAGGGATTACAAAGAGCTGCCGCTTACAGTTGAGCACTGTGCGGCGCAACATGGCACCGCTTCAATCAAGGAGGTATGCATGTTTTTCATTTCCGAACTCGTATCCCAGGCCGGCAAGGCCGTCTACGCCAGCCAGCTCGACAGCGCCCAGGCTTTTGCCGAAGCCGCTTTCGACACTAGCGCCCGGCTGGCCGAACTGCAGCTCGATGCGGCGCGCGCCTCGCTGGCAGCTTCGACAGTAGCGACCCAGCAATTGCTGTCGGCCAGAGATCCGCAAACGTTGCTGCAGCTGTCGCGCACGCAGTCTCAACTGGCGCTCGATCGCATCGGTTCATATGGACGCCAGGCAAAGGAAGTTGCCCAGGACACGCAGGCGAATCTGACCGCTGTGACAAATGGTGAGTTTGCTGCATCGCGTCAAAAATTCGGCGAGTTCTTGCAGGCGGTAAAGGATACTCCGCTCCCTCTGCTAAACCCCTTTAATAATTTTCTAAAAAGCCCTTTCGGCGCTGCATAGGAAGGGTATGATAAATGGACTCACTCGTGTCCATGGCACGAGCGTTGCGACCCAGCAGCGGCTATCCGCCGCGCCAGGCCGCCCGCCATGTGCGTCAGGCCGGCTGCGATCGCTTGCCGGCCACGCCACCGTGGCGCGACTGAACTGATCGCGCATGCCATTGCATGATCATTGAATACTGCGCAGCCTGCTGCGTTTTCCCGGATTCATCAACACCTTGGCCGCATGGCCAGCATATCGGAGAAATACATGGATGATGTCGTAATCGTGGCCGCAGGCCGTACCGCAGTGGGTAAATTCGGTGGCAGCCTGGCCAAGATTCCTGCGTCCGAACTGGGCGCACACGTAATCAAGGGCTTGCTGGCACAGACCGGCATCGACCCCAACCTGATCAGCGAAGCGATCCTGGGCCAGGTACTGACGGCCGGCGTCGGCCAGAACGCTGCGCGCCAGGCCGTCATCAAGGCCGGCTTGCCCAGCGCCATTCCGGCGTTCACCATCAACAAGGTATGCGGCAGCGGCCTGAAAGCCACCCACCTGGCCACGCAGGCGATCAAGTGCGGCGACGCCAATATCATCATCGCCGGCGGCCAGGAAAACATGAGCGCCTCGCCGCACGTGATGAACGGCTCGCGCGACGGCTTCCGCATGGGCGACTTCAAGATGGTCGACACCATGATCGTCGACGGCCTGTGGGATGTCTACAACCAGTACCACATGGGCACCACGGCGGAAAACGTCGCGAAAAAATATGAAGTCTCGCGCGCCGAACAGGACGAGTTCGCCCTGCAGTCGCAGCTGAAAGCGGAAGCGGCGCAAAAGGCGGGCAAGTTCAAGGATGAAATCCTGCCGCTGGAAATCACCACCAAAAAAGGCACTGTCGTGTTCGACAGCGACGAATACATCAAGCCGGGTTCGACCATCGAATCGCTGGCCGGCCTGCGCCCTGCATTCGCCAAGGATGGCACGGTCACCGCCGGCAACGCCTCCGGCCTGAACGACGGCGCCGCCGCCGTCATCATGATGTCGGCCACGCAAGCGAAGGAACTGGGCCTGAAGCCGCTGGCACGCATCAAGGCGTACGCCACGTCGGGCCTCGATCCTGCCGTGATGGGCATGGGTCCGGTTTCGGCCTCGCGCCTGTGCCTGAAAAAAGCCGGCTGGACGCATGAAGAAGTGGACCTGATGGAAATCAACGAAGCGTTTGCCGCGCAGGCGATCGCCGTGAACAAGGAAATGGGCTGGGATACCAGCAAGATCAACGTGAACGGCGGCGCGATTGCCCTCGGCCACCCGATCGGCGCCTCGGGCGCGCGCGTGCTGGTCACCCTGATCCACGAAATGATACGCCGCGACGCCAAGAAGGGCCTGGCAGCGCTGTGCATCGGCGGCGGCATGGGCGTGGCCCTGGCCATCGAACGCGACTAAGTTCTGCGCAGCGGCCCCGGCAGGCGGATAACGTCTGCCGGCAGATATAAAAAATTTCAGCAATAGAACGACACTGAGGGGATGAAAATGGCAAGAGTTGCATTAGTAACCGGCGGCATGGGCGGGCTGGGCGAAGCGGTGTGCTTCAAGTTGGCGGCACTGGGCTACCGCGTGGTCACCACGTATTCGCCAGGCAACACCAAGGTGGACGAATGGCTGGCCACCACCAAGGACCAGGGCTACGACTTCAAGGCCTATCCGTGCGATGTATCGGACTACGATTCGGCCGCCGCCTGCGTGGCGACGGTGGAAAAGGAAATCGGCCCGGTCGACGTGCTGGTCAATAACGCCGGCATCACGCGCGACATGACCTTCAAGAAGATGGACAAGCCGAACTGGGACGCCGTGATGGGCACCAACCTGGACTCCGTGTTCAACATGACCAAACCGGTCTGCGACGGCATGGTCGAGCGCGGCTGGGGCCGCATCATCAATATCTCGTCGGTGAACGGCCAGAAGGGCGCGTTCGGCCAGACCAACTATTCGGCCGCCAAGGCCGGCATGCACGGCTTTACCAAGTCGCTGGCGCTGGAAGTGGCGCGCAAGAACGTCACCGTCAATACCATCTCGCCCGGCTATATCGGCACCAAGATGGTGATGGCGATTCCACAGGAAGTGCTGGACAGCAAAATCATCCCGCAAATCCCGATGGCGCGCCTGGGCAAGCCGGAAGAAGTGGCCGGCCTGGTGGCCTACCTGGCATCCGACGAAGCGGCGTTCGTGACCGGCGCCAATATCTCGATCAACGGCGGCCAGCATATGTCGTAAGCGGTAGCACATGATCATCAAAAGGCAGCTTCGGCTGCCTTTTTTTGTTGGCTGGCTTGGTGGCGGTGATGGTGTTGTCGGGTTACGCGCGAAGCGCTAACCCGACCTACGCCTGCCTTTTTGTTTTGACGGTTTGGTGGTGTTGTCGGGTTACGCACCATGCGCTAACCCGACCTGCATTGCTGTGGCTTGATCGTAGGTCGGATCAGGCCGCAGGCCGTAATCCGACAACCTTGTTGACACAACGCTCAACCGAGCACCAGCCGCCCCGCCAGCAGCATGAACACGGTCGGCAGCACGAACTTGCCATACGGCGAAGGCTTGCCGCGCAGCCGGCGCGCCAGGCGCGCGGCCAGTACCGCGTAGACGGCGTCGAACAGCAGCCCCACCAGCACCAGCGCGGCGCCCAGGCGCAAGTATTGCAGGCCCATGGATTCGCCATGGGCGACGACGAATTGCGGCAGGAACATGCTGCAAAACAGCAGCGCCTTGGGATTCAACAGATTGGTCAGGAAGCCGCGGACAAAACTGGCGCGCGGGCTGTGCGCGGTGGCCGGCGCCGCCGTCTCCTGCGCCGTTGTTTTTGACAGCGCCGATTGCAGCAATCGCGCCGCCAGGTAGAACAGATATGCGGCACCGGCCCACTTGACCCATTGCAATGCTTCTGGATGCGTCACCATCAGCGCGGCCAGGCCCGCGCCCGACAGCGCCACATGCATGGCGCGCGCGCCGGCAATCCCCAGCGCCGTGATCAGGGCCGTGCCCACGCCGCGCGCGGCGCCCGTCGCCAGCACCAGCGCCATGTCGGGACCGGGCAATAAAAAAGCACCGGCCAGTGCCAGCAGATACATCAAAAAGGTAGAATCGGACATGGTAGGCGCCAGCATCAGGTTGGACATCGGCAGCACCGCTCTCACGGTGCGCAGGCCGCCATTATGTTCTTGCCTAATTGAAATGTGCTTGCTATTCCTGCCTGCCTTGCTCTAGTATCTGGGTAGATTCCACCCCTAAAAAAACAATAAATAGATGAAAATTTCAGAAGTAAGCCTCGATGCCACCGATTTGCAGATATTGAGGCTGTTGCAGGAAGAAGGACGGTTGTCGAATGCCCGCCTGGCCGAGCGCCTGAAGCTCAGTGAAACGCCGGTCTGGCGCCGCTTGCGCCGCCTGGAAGAGGAAGGGTTCATTACCGGTTACCAGGCGCTGCTCAACCGCAAGAAGCTGGGCATCGGCCTGGTCGCATTCGTGCGCATCGTGTTTGCCAACCATGGCGGCGAACAGCCGTCGCAATTCGAGCAGGCAATCGCGTCGATCCCCGAGATCCTGTCGTGCCACAATGTGGCCGGCGAGGCCGATTATTTCCTGCAAGTGGTGGCGCGCGACCTGGAGGCATATGGCGAGTTCGTCTCCAACGTCTTGCGCCGCCTGCCGGGCGTGGCTGAAATCCAGTCCAGCCTGTCGATGCGCGAGATCAAGTCGTCGAACCGGCTGCCGCTGCTGCCGGCCTGAACCGGCCGCAGCTCCATACAGAAGGACGCATCATGCCCGATACCCTGTCACCGTTGTTTCCCCCTTTGTCGCCAAACCGCCACGGCATGCTGGCCGTCGATGACCTGCACACCATTTACTGGGAAGAGTGCGGCAACCCCGACGGCATTCCCGTGCTGTTTCTGCATGGCGGCCCCGGCGCCGGCCTGTCGCCGCAGCACCGCCGCTTCTTCGACCCGCAGCGCTACCGCGTGATCCTGTTCGACCAGCGCGGCGCCGGCAAGTCGACGCCGCTGGGCGAATGGCGCAGCAACACCACGCAATTGCTGATCGACGATATCGAAACGTTGCGTGCGCAATTCGGCATTGCGCAGTGGCTGGTATTCGGCGGCTCCTGGGGTTCGACCCTGGCGCTGGCGTATGGCCAGGCCCATCCCGAAGCCTGCCTGGGCTTCGTGCTGCGCGGTATCTTCCTGTGCACGCAAGCCGAGATCGACTGGTTCATCGAAGGCGTGCGCTGGTTCTATCCCGAATTGTATGAAGAATTTGCCGCGCTGATTCCGCAAGCCGAGCGCGGCGACCTGCTGGCCGCTTACGTGAAACGCATCCTCAGCAGCGACCCGGAGGTGTACTGGCCGGCCGCGCGCGCCTGGAGCCGCTTCGAAGGGCGCCGCGTCTACCTGATGCCGCAGCCGGAAGATGCTTCCAACGATGCGCTGGACCTGGGCGTGGGCCGGCTCGAATCGCACTACATGGCCAACCTGGGCTTTTTCGAGGAAGACCAGCTGATCCGCAACCTGCACCGCATCGCGCATTTGCCGGCCGTCATCGTGCAGGGCCGCTACGACGCCATCTGCCCGCCGCTGTCGGCCTACCGCCTGCACCAGGCCTGGCCCGGCTCGCAGCTGGAGATGATCCCCGACGCGGGCCACGGCGCGCTCGAGCACGGCATCGCCTCGGCGCTGGTCAACGCCACGCAGCGGTTTCGCCCGGGCCGCGGCTTCGCCTAGCGGGCACGCGCGCGGCTGCCTATCGTTGCAGCCGCCGCGCCTGCTACACTAGCGCCTGTGCCGGCACCGGTGTCGGGCGGCCGCGCGAACCATAGACTTTTTATCCATGAACATACAGATCGGCGACATTGGCCACATCATCCAGCTGGCGATTGCGCCCGTATTCCTGCTGACCGGCATCGGTACCATGCTGGTGGTGCTGACCAACCGCCTGGGCCGCATCATCGATCGCACGCGTGTGCTGGAAGACCGGCTCGACATCGGCTACAACGATTTTTACATGGACGAACTCGATACGTTGTACCGGCGCACCCATCTGATCAATTATTCGATTTCTCTCAGCACAGCGTGCGGTTTCTTCGTCTGCATCATTATCGCCATGCTGTTCCTGGGCGATATTCTGAACCTGACGCTCGATAAATATATCGCCGTGTTTTTCGTGCTGGCCGTGCTGTGCCTGATCGGCTGTTTCATTTATTTGCTGCGCGAGATTTATCTTGCCGCCACCGCCCAGCGCATCCGGCGCCATATCCGCCCGCCTCGCTGAGCGGCCAGCGCCGGTTTTACCCCTATTACTGAAGATTGAGTCCGAGCATGCACGATTACCAACGCCCCCCAACCCTGCACCGCTACGGCCAGCGCAGCGAACTCGAACTGGCGCTGAGCCTGGGCCAGTTCCGCCTGACCCCGGCCGGCAACTGCCTCACGCTGAGTTTTTCGCAAGTGTGGGACAAGAAACTGTTCGACCTGTTCGCGCCGGCCGACAGCTGCCTGATCATCCATAACACGGAAGAGTTCGGCGAGCGCCTGCACCGCGCCGTGCAGCGCACGCTGCCCAGCTGGGCAGGCATCGACGGCCTGGTCGAATACGGCCAGCGCGCCGCCCTGGGCGCGGCATTTACCAAGACGCGCGAAGAAGCGGTCGAGCAGGAATGGCTGTTTGCCTGGCGCTCGATGCAGCCGCAGGCCAGCCTGAATCCGGTAACGGTGAAATTGGGCAACCTGGAAAACTACGCCGAGATCCGCGACCGCGATACGTATCTGGCTTGATGCGCTGGCTTGATGCGCTGGCCTGATTATTTGGCCACGGCCGGCAACGGCTGGCCATCGATGCGCGCCAGCACGGCGCCCATCATGCGCTCGATATCGCTGCGTATCATGGTCGTGCCCAGCATGCCGGGCACATAAAAGCCCGGCATCAGCCGGCTGGAAAAGACGATGCGCGTGCCGCCCGTCTCGGGCATGGGCGTGAGCGCCCAGCGCGCTTCGTAATGGCGCATGTCGCCCGAGATCAGGTCGATATCGATCGATGTCATCGGCGTTTCCATCGCCCGCACCACCAGCCGGATCGGGTGGCTCATGAACAGGAAGCGGGCCGTGCCCTGCTGCTCGAGGATGACCTCATTGCCGTTGCGCGACAGCACGCGGCAGGAGCTCAGGTCGGGCACGAATTCGCTCATGCGCTCGTAGCCGGTCAGGGTTTTCCAGACGGCCGCCGGCGCCGCCTGCACCACCGCGTTGGCGCTCACTTCATACATGCGCTGGGCATCGACCTCGATGCGCTTGACCTCGACTTTCAGGCGCGAGTTGTCCGGCCGGGGCGCCTGCGCCAGTGCCGCGGCAGGCCAGGTGGCGGCAGACAGCATCAGCAGGCAAAGGAGGAATCGGCTCATGCAGGCTAGCCTACGGTAAAGTTCCGGCCGGCACAAGCTGTGCTCGCCGCCATTGTGCGCTTGCGAACATATGGCGGCTGGTCTTTTAGAACCCCCGGTCTAGAGAAAAGCACTGCGCCCATCCGCAATGCTTGCTACCGTACGCCTGCTGAACGTCGCCGCCGCACGTTGCATGACACCGAGTACGCCATGACCGCCTATCCCCACCTGCTGGCCCCGCTCGACCTGGGCTTTACCACCTTGCGCAACCGCGTCATCATGGGCTCCATGCACACGGGCCTGGAAGACCGGTTTTATCACTACGGCAAGCTGGCCGCGTTTTACCGCGAACGGGCCCGGGGCGGCGTGGGCCTGATCGTCACGGGCGGCATTTCGCCGAACCGCCAGGGCTGGCTGCTGCCATTTGGCGGTACCTTGAACTTCCTCGGCGACGTGCCGAACCACCGCAAGGTGACGCGCGCCGTGCATGAGGAGGGCGGCAAGATCGTCATGCAAATCCTGCATGCGGGACGCTATGGCTACCAGCCGTTTGTCGTCTCGGCCTCCGCCAAAAAGTCGCCGATCTCGCCGTTTCGTCCGCGCCCGCTCACCGAGCGCGGCATCGAACGCACGATCAGCGACTACGTGCGTTGCGCGCGGCTGGCAAAAAAGGCCGGCTATGACGGCGTCGAGGTGATGGGCAGCGAAGGTTACCTGCTGAACCAGTTTCTGTGCGCGCGCACCAACCTGCGCAGCGACCGCTGGGGCGGCAGCATTGCCAACCGCATGCGCTTGCCGGTGGAGATCGTGCGCCGCATCCGCGCCGCCGTCGGGCCGCAGTTCATCATCATGTACCGCCATTCGCTGCTGGACCTGGTCGAAGGCGGCAACACCTGGGACGACGTGGTGGCGGTGGCCAGGGCGCTGGAAGCGGCGGGCGTGACCATCCTGAACACCGGCTACGGCTGGCACGAGGCGAGGGTGCCGACGATTGTCACCTCGGTGCCGCGCGCCGCGTTCGCCGGCGTGGCGGGGCGGCTGCGACGTGAAGTATCGATTCCCGTGGTGGCCTCGAACCGCATCAACATGCCGCAGGAGGCAGATGACATCCTGGCGCGCGGCGACTGTGACCTGGTATCGATGGCACGCCCGTTCCTGGCCGACCCGTATTTCGTGGCGAAAGCGGCGTCGGGACGCAGCGATGAAATCAATACCTGCATCGGCTGCAACCAGGCCTGCCTCGACCATACCTTTGCCAACCAGCGCGCCAGCTGCCTGGTCAATCCGCGCGCCTGCCATGAAACGGAACTGGTGTACGCCAGGAAACCGGTGGCCAAAAAAGTGGCGGTGGTGGGCGCCGGCCCGGCCGGCCTGTCGGCCGCCACCGTGGCAGCCGAGTGCGGCCACCAGGTCACGCTGTTCGATGCGGCCGGCAGCGTCGGCGGCCAGTTCAAGGTGGCGATGCGGATCCCCGGCAAGGAAGAATTCGCGGAAACCATCCGCTATTTCGAGCGCCGGCTGGCGCTGCTTGGCGTCGAGGTGCGCCTGGGCCAGCGCGTCACGCGCGAACAATTATTGGCCGGCGGCTTTGACGAGGTGATTGTCGCCACCGGCATCAAGGTGCGCCTGCCTGGCATAGCCGGCATCGACCACCCCAGTGTGCTGACCTATCTGGACGTGCTGCAGCACAAGGCGCCGGTCGGCAAGCGCGTGGCCGTGATCGGCGCCGGCGGCATCGGCTTTGATGTCAGCGAATACCTGCTGCACGACCCGGCGCAGCCGTTGCCGCAGCCGGTGGCCGCCTGGGCCGGCGAATGGGGCGTGGACCTGCATGCCGAGACGGGCGGCGGCCTGGTGCCGGCGCACGCTGCGGAACCGGTGCGGCAGATATTCCTGCTGCAGCGCAAGACCAGCAAGGTGGGGGCAGGATTGGGCAAGACGTCCGGCTGGGTACACCGTGCGGCGCTGGCGAGAAATGGCGTGTGCATGCTGGCTGGCGTCACCTACGACAGGATCGACGACCAGGGCCTGCATGTGACCATCGGCGGCGTGCCGCGCCTGCTGGCGGTGGATAACGTGATCATCTGTGCGGGGCAGGACAGCCTGACGGAGCTGATGCCGGCGCCCGAAGCGAAGGGCGGCCCGCGCTTTCATGCGATCGGCGGCGCCGCGCTGGCGGCCGAGCTCGACGCCAAGCGGGCGATACGGGAAGGGGCGGAATTGGCCGCCAGATTGTGAAAACACGCAGGTCGGATCAGGCCCGTCGGGCCGTAATCCGACAACTGTGTTGGCGTTGACCGTGGTGGTGTCGGATTACGCGCGAAGCGCTAATCCGACCTACCCGACCTGCGCTGGCCATGTCAGTGGCCGTGTCCCTTTTTCTCCGAATCAAAACTGTGCAGCACATGGTCGATCATGCCATTGGCCAGCTCGTGTTCGCCGATAAACACCTTGCCCGCGTTTTCCGCGCGCAGCAGTTCGGCTTCTTCCTCGCTGTGGGTACGCACTACCGTCAAAATGCCCGGGTTCAGCGCGCGCGCCGTTTCGATCATGGCGCGCACGTGGAAGGTGTCCGGCGTGGCGATCACCAGCATGGTGGCGTGCGTGATATGGGCCTGGATCAGCACGGCCGGTTCGCCCGCATTGCCGGCCACGGCAGGAATGCCGTCCTTGCGCAGCTGGTCGACGATCTCGCGGTTTTCCTCGGCCACCACGAAATGGATGCCGCGCTCCATCAGTGCTGCCGCAATACGGCGGCCCACGCGGCCGTAGCCGACCAGCACGATCTGGCCCGACAGTTTTTCCTGCGGCACCGTCATCGGCAGTTCGGCCAGCGGATCGTTGGTGCGTTCGAACTTGCGCGCGAAGTCGCTGTTGCCGATCACGCGCAGCAGCGGCTTGGCCATGCTGAACACCACCGGGTTGAGCGCGATCGACAGGATGGCGCCGGCCAGGATCAGGCTTTGCCCTTCCTGCGGCATCAGGCCCAGCGACAGGCCCAGCGCGGCCAGGATAAACGAGAACTCGCCGATCTGCGCCAGGCTGGCCGAGACGATGATGGCGGTCTTGGGCGGATAGCGCAGCGCCATCACCAGCAAAAAGGCGGCGATCGACTTGCCGAAGATAATGATGGCGCACACGGCCAGCACCTGCAGCGGTTTTTCAACCAGTATATTCGGCTCGAACAGCATGCCGACCGAGACAAAGAACAGCACCGCAAACGCGTCGCGCAGCGGCAACGACTCTTCCGCGGCGCGGTGGCTCAGTTCCGATTCGCGCAGCACCATGCCGGCAAAGAACGCACCGAGCGCAAACGACACGCCGAACAGCTTGGTCGAGGCGTAAGCGATACCGACGGCTGCCGCAATCACGCACAGGGTGAACAGTTCGCGCGAACCGGTGCGCGCCACCTGCCACAGGATCCACGGGAACAGCTTGCGTCCCACCACCAGCATGAAGACGATAAAGCCGGCCACCTGGCCCAGCGTGATGGCCAGCGTGCGCCACAGGCTCACTTCTTCGGAGCCGGGCGCCACCGTGCCGCCCAGGGTGCCGGCAAACGCCGGCAGCAGCACCAGCACCAGCACCGTGACCAGGTCTTCCACCACCAGCCAGCCAACGGCAATGCGCCCGTTGAGGGAGTCGAGGATGCCCCGCTCTTCGAGCGCGCGCAGCAGCACCACGGTACTGGCCACCGACAGCGCCAGGCCGAAGATCAGGCCGCCACCGAGGGTCCAGCCCCACAAGTGGGCCAGGCCCATGCCCATCGCCGTGGCGACGCCGATCTGCAGCACCGCGCCGGGCAGCGCGATCTTGCGTACATCCCACAGGTCTTCGATGGAAAAATGCAGGCCGACTCCGAACATCATCAGCATCACCCCGATTTCCGCCAGCTGGCCGGCGATTTCCGCATCGGCCACGAAGCCCGGCGTGGCCGGTCCGATCACGATGCCGGCAGCCAGGTAGCCGACCAGGGCCGGCAATTTCAGGCGGGCGGCGATAAAGCCGAAAACGAGGCCAAACCCGAGGGCGGCGGCGATGGTGGTGATCAGACTGATGTCGTGGGGCATGCGTTATGGGTTCCTTATAGGAAAGGCGGAGGAAAAAGATGTTGCTCAGCGGGTAAGTATAAACGCAACAAAGCTTCAACTGGAAACTTTCCTGGCGCTTTTTTATAAAAAACTTGTGCTGCATCTTCGTCCAGGTGGCCGCGAACTCACACCCATCCACCTGGAACTGCGCCCAATTGCGTCAATCAGGCTTTTTGATTGGAGTCTCGATCAGAGCTTTCTGACGACCACGCAACCGATGGAATAGCCAGCGCCGAACGAGCAGATCACGCCCAGCGCGCCGGACTCCATATCATCTTGATATTTATGGAAGGCAATGATCGAACCGGCCGAGGAGGTATTCGCGTAGGTATCGAGGATCACCGGCGCTTCGCCCGGCTCGGCGTCGCGGCCCAGGATCAGGCGCGCGATCAGCAGGTTCATGTTCAGGTTGGCCTGGTGCAGCCAATAGCGGCGCACTTGCGGCACCTCCACGCCGGCCTTGGCCAGCGTCGCCTTGATCATCTCGGCGGCCATCGGACAGACTTCCTTGAACACCTTGCGGCCCTGCTGGCGGAACAGTTTGTCGGCCTGGCCCACGCCGGACTCGTCGAAACGGTTCAGGAAACCGAAGTTGTTGCGGATGGCGTTCGAAAAGCGCGTTTTCAGTTCCGTGCCGATGATCTCGAACTGGTGTTCGGACACGGCCGTCTCTTTCGCTTCGACGATGATGGCGGTACAGGCGTCGCCGAAAATGAAATGGCTGTCGCGGTCGCGCCAGTTCAGGTGGCCGCTGGTGATTTCCGGATTGAGCACCAGCACGGCGCGCGCCTGGCCGCTCTGCACGGCGGCCACCGCCTGCTGGATGCCGAAGGTGGCCGAGGAGCACGCCACGTTCATGTCGAAACCGTAGCCGTCGATCTCCAGCGCATCCTGCACTTCGACCGCCAGCGCCGGATAGGCGCGCTGCATATTGCTGCAGGCCACCAGCACCATGTCGATATCGGCGGCCGTGCGGCCGGCGCGGGCCAGCGCATCGCGCGCGGCGGCCACCGCCATTTCGGCCTGGATGGAGATCTCGTCATCGGCACGCTCGGGTATGCGCGACACCATGCGCGCCGGATCGAGGATGCCTTCCTTTTCCATCACATAGCGCGACTTGATGCCGGAGGCCTTTTCAATAAACGCCACGCTCGACAGTTCCAGCGCCGTCGCGGTACCGGCGGCAATCGCCTCGGCGTTGTCGGCATTGGTTTTTTCTGCGTAGGCATTGAAGCAGGCGACCAGCTCTTCGTTCGAGATCGAAAATGGCGGCGTGTACAGGCCGGTACCGCTGATGACGACTTGTTTCATGGATAAGCTTTCAAATTGGGCAATCGGCGCGATGCCGATAAGTGAAGCAAATTTTACACAAACAGGGTCGGCTTGAGAGAGTTTCGTTGCGGGGGAGTGGAGATGTGTTGCGTGATCAGGTGGAGGCGCTGGCAAAGATTCAACCCAACGGCAGAGACTGGGGTCGGACCCTCAGGGTCCGACCCCGGCCTTTGGTTCGGGGTAAAAGTTACTTTTCCTTCTTTACCTCCGCCTGCACCACCACCGGCTCCGGCTTGGCCAGCTTGACCGGCAAGCCCTTCAGGTGATTCAGGGCCTGGCTCAGCTGGAAATCATCCTTGCCGCCGAACTCGAGCGGCTTGCGGTTCTTTTCCAGCGCGATCAGGCGCAGCTGCTCTTCCATCTCGTCATTGACGGGGCTGGCCTTGGCGCTTTCCTTGTCGCGGTCGTTGCTCAGATGCTTCTGCAGGTCTGCCTCGCGCATGCGCAGGCTGTTCAGGCCATCGCCTTCGGCCGTTTCATCGACCAGCAGGTCGGGCACGATGCCCCTGGCCTGGATCGAACGGCCCTTCGGCGTGTAGTAGCGGGCCGTGGTCAGTTTCACCGCCGTGTCGGCCGTCAACTGGCGGATGGTCTGCACGGAACCCTTGCCGAAAGTCTGCGTGCCGATAATGGTGGCGCGCTTGTAATCCTGCAGGGCGCCGGCCACGATTTCCGAGGCCGAGGCCGAGCCGGTGTTGACCAGCACCACCAGCGGCACGTCTTTCACGGCGGCAGGCAGTTTCGCCAGTGCATCGCCTTCCGAGCGGAACGCATAGTATTCGGCGCGGCCATAAAACACCTGTTTCGATTCGGCCACCTGGCCGTTGGTGGAAACGATGGCCGCATCCTTGGGCAAAAAGGCGGCCGACACGCCGATGGCGCCTTGCAGCACGCCGCCCGGATCGTTGCGCAGGTCCAGCACCATGCCCTTGATGTGCGGGTCCTGCTGGTACAGCGCGGTGATCTGCGCCGCCAGGTCGTCCACGGTCGGCTCCTGGAATTGCGACACGCGCAGCCAGGCATAGCCCGGTTCGACCATTTTCGACTTGACGCTCTTCTGGTGGATTTCTTCGCGCGTGATGGTAAACGACAGCGGCTGCGGCTCGTCCTGGCGCGCGATGGTCAGGGTGACCTTGGTGCCCGGCTCGCCGCGCATGCGCTTGACGCTGTCTTCCAGGCTGACGCCCTTGACGGGCTGGCCGTCGAGGCGCGTGATCAGGTCGCCCGCCTTGATGCCGGCGCGAAACGCCGGCGAATCCTCGATCGGCGAGACGATGCGGATATAGCCGTCGTCGCTGGCGCCGATTTCGATGCCCAGGCCGACGAACTTGCCTTCCGAGCCTTCGCGCAGCTCGGCATACGCTTTCTTGTCCAGGTAGGCCGAATGCGGGTCGAGCGAGGCAACCATGCCGGAAATGGCTTCCGTCAGCAGCTTCTTGTCCTCCACCGGCTCGACGTAATCGGACTTGATCAGGCCAAATACATCGGCCAGCTGGCGCAGTTCTTCCAGCGGCAGGGCCGGCTCGACATTCTTTTGCGCCATCGCCGAAAACTGCAGCGAGACGGCGATGCCGGCCACCACGCCAAGGCTGATCAAGCCGGTATTTTTGAGTTTGCCCATGAATTTGCGCCTTCGTCCGCATGCGTTGCTGCGGCGCCAGTCCCCATGGAGCGGCGCCAGCTTGAAAGTATAGTCCTGAATCACCGCCGGCGTGGGACGCCTGCATGAAAGCTCAGTGTAGTCGCAAAAAACACCGCGCAGGCTTGCCAAATGTAGCGATTATGTACAACGGTGTAGGGATGCTCTTGAGGGGAGTAAGGATTTGTAAGAGTCGAAAAAAAGGGCGTCGGGCCGCCCTATAGTGAATCCGCATTCTCGACACGAAGTGGTTTGCCTGCGTCTTCGGACGCAGGCTTTTTTTTATCCGGAAATCTTTTATATGACAACCTTGATGATGATCTCCACCGCGCGCCGCCTGGGCGCCGCCATGGTGCTGGCTACAGCGGCCTTGAGCGCTTCGGCCGTGCCGATTGCAGAGATGCGGCTGCAGGACCTGCTGCCGATGGCGCCCGATTTCAAGACCGAACTGAAACTCAATGCCAACCAGCAGATCCTGTGGCAGCAGGTAGAGAATAAAACGCGGCAGCTGCTGCGCGAGCGCCAGTCGCGCCGCGAACGGCTGCAGGCCAGCGTGCAGCAGGCGCTGGCCTCGCCCAACCTGGAACTGCGCGACCTGGTCGGCGGCATGGACAATGAAAGCACGCTCAGCCTGGCAGAAGAAAAGCAGGTGCGCGAATGGTGGCTGGGCGTCAACGATGCGCTCGATGAACGCCAGCGCCAGGCGGTGGCCGTGTTTATCGCCGGCCAGATGGCGCGCGTGATGGATGGCGGCGCGCCGCACGGTGAATCGCGCGGACGCGAAGGCGGCGAGCCCGGCGGTCGCAAGGGCGGCGGCAAAGGGGGCATGGGCGGCATGGGCGCCGGCATGGGGTCTGGCGGCGCGACCATGAATTTCCCGGGCAGTTAAGCTCCTGCGGGGCAGATCAGGATAGTCAAGCCAGGGCTTTGCGTGCTACATTCGTTGACGCGCCCGGCGCGGCGGGCTATCCGCCTGATCTTTTTGACATGCCCCATAAGGACACACGTGAACCGATACCTCCTGAGCAGCCTGACCCTGACCCTGTTGGCTGCGTTTGCCAATGCCGCCGAACCTGCCACTGCCGCCAAGCCGGCCGCAGCCGCCACCGCAGCCGCCACGCCCGTTTCCGGCATCGACGTGCAATATATCGACCCTGCCGTGCGGGTGCAGGACGACTTCTTTACCCACCTCAACGGCAAATGGCTGGCCACCGCTGAAATCCCGGCCGACAAGTCGAGCTGGGGTTCGTTCGCCAAGCTGCGCGACGACACCACGCCGCAGCTGCGCGGCATTATCGAAGCGACCCAGCAGGACAAGAACAAGAAGGCCGGTTCCGAAGCACAGAAGATCGGCGACCTGTACGCCAGCTACATGGATGAAGCCCGCCTCGATGCGCTGGGCGTGAAACCATTGGCAGGCGAGCTGAACCGCATTCGCTCGCTGCGCGACAAGAAGGGCGTGCCGGGCCTGATCGCGCACCTGAGCCAGACCGGCGTCTCGACACCATACGCGATCTACGTGGGCCAGGATGCGCGCGAGTCAACCAAATATGCCGCCTACGTGAGCCAGAGCGGCTTGGGCATGCCGGACCGCGATTACTACCTGGAAGCCAAGCAGGCCGCGGTCAAGGAAAAATACCAGGCGCACGTGGAAAAGATGCTGGCCATGGCCGGCGACAAGAACGCCGCGGCGCATGCCAGGGCCGTGGTGGCGCTGGAAACTTCGCTGGCCGAAGTGCAATGGACCAAGGTCGAGAACCGCGATCCGGTCAAGCGCTACAACAAGACGGCGGTCGCCAAGCTGAACGAGCTGACCCCGGGCTACGACCTGAAAGGCGGCCTGGCCGCGGCCGGCATCGCCAACAAGGTCGACTACGTGATCGTCAACCAGCCAAGCTACCTGGCCGGCTACAGCAAGGTGCTGGCTGCCGCCGACCTCGATACCGTGAAAGCGTATTTCGAGTGGCAACTGCTGCGCGCCTATGCACCGTATCTGTCGAAGAACTTCGTCGATGAAAGCTTCGCCTTCTATGGCACCGTGCTGAGCGGCGTGACCGAAAACCAGCCGCGCTGGAAGCGTGGCGTGGGCGCGGTCGACAGCGTGCTGGGCGAAGCCGTCGGCAAGCTGTACGTGGCGCAATACTTCCCGGCCGAGCGCAAGGAACACATGCAGGGCCTGGTGAAAAACGTGCTGGCCGCCTACAAGGAAAGCATCGACACCTTGGACTGGATGAGCCCGGAAACCAAGAAAGAGGCGCAAGCCAAGCTGGCCAAGTTCACGCCGAAGATCGCCTACCCGAACAAGTGGCGCGATTACGCGAAGCTGCAGATCGCCTCCGGCGACCTGGCCGGCAACATGATGCGCGCGGCCAATTTTGCCTCGGCACGGCAGTTGGCCAAGCTGGGCAAGCCGATCGACCGCGAAGAGTGGGGCATGACGCCGCAAACGGTGAACGCCTACTACAGCTCGACCATGAACGAAATCGTCTTCCCCGCTTCGATTCTGCAGCCGCCGTTCTTTGACGCCAATGCCGACGACGCCGTCAACTATGGCGCCATCGGCGCCGTGATCGGCCATGAAATCAGCCACGGCTTTGACGACAAGGGCAGCCAGTCCGATGGCGACGGCAACCTGCGCGACTGGTGGACCGCCGAAGACCGCAAGAACTTCGCCGCCAAGACCGACGCGCTGACCAAGCAGTACGACGGCTACAGCCCATTGCCGGGCTATAACGTCAACGGCGCGCTGACCCTGGGCGAAAACATTGCGGATAATTCCGGCGTGGCGATCGCCTACAAGGCCTATAAAATCTCGCTGGGCGGCAAGCCGGCGCCCGTGATCGACGGCTTGACCGGCGACCAGCGCTTCTACATGGGCTTTGGCCAGGTCTGGCGCAGCAAGATGCGCGAAGCCCAGCAGATCGTGCAGATCAAGACCGATCCCCATTCGCCGGGCCAGTACCGCGCCAACGGCACCATGGTCAACCAGCCCGGCTTCTATGAAGCGTTCGGTGTGAAACCGGGCGATAAGATGTATGTGGCGCCGGAAAACCGCGTGATTATCTGGTAAGCGTCATTTTGTCGGCTTACGCCCTGCGGGCTAACCCGGCCTACGTGCGTGATGTGTTCAATTGTGGAGCATCGTAGGTCGGATTAGCGCTTGCGCGTAATCCGACATTCACCACCAGCAATATCGAGCGTCATGTTGCAACAACAAAAAAGACCAACGCGCGTGGTCTTTTTTGCATTCCCCCGCAAAGTTTTTTATACCGTTTCCACCGGTATGCTACAGTCGAAAACCGGGCCAGAAGCCTAGGGCGTTCTGACCCTTCTATTCCACACAATACAAGGACCCTCCGTGAATCGACATTTGTTAAGTGCATTGACCCTGAGTTTGTTGGCTGGCGTATTGGGCATGGCCAATGCTGCTGATGTAAACAAGAAAGCTGTTCCGGCCGCCACTGCCGCCGCGCCAGCGGGCCTCGCTTCCGGCATCGCCGTCGAATACATCGACCCGGCCGTGCGCGCCCAGGACGATCTGTTCCAGCATCTGAACGGCAAATGGCTGGCCGAAACCGTGATTCCTGCCGACAAGTCGAGCTGGGGCAGTTTCGCCAAGCTGGCCGATGACACGCAAACGCAACTGCGCGGCATCGTCGAAGGCGCGGCCGCCGACAAGGCCCGCGCCCCGGGTTCCAACGCACAAAAGATCGGCGATTTCTATAACAGCTTCATGGACGAAGCCAAGCTGGAAAGCCTGGGCCTGACGCCATTGAACGCCGAGCTGGCAAAGATCGCCGCGCTGCAGGACAAAAAAGAACTGCCGGCCGTGATTGCGCACTTCAGCAAGCTGGGCGTGACCTCGCCCTATGACTTCGGCATCCACCAGGACGCCAAGGATTCGACCAAATACGTGGCCGACATCGTGCAAAGCGGCCTGGGCCTGCCTGACCGCGACTACTACCTGGAAGCGGGCAAGGCCGAGACCCTGGCCAAGTACACGGCCCATGTGGAAAAAATGCTGAGCCTGGCCGGCGACAAGAACGCTGCCGCCAATGCGAAGGCCATCGTGGCGCTGGAAACGGAACTGGCGCGCGTGCAGTGGAGCAATGTGCAGAACCGCGATCCCGTCAAAACCTACAACAAGGTGGAACTGGCGAAACTGGCCGAAGTGGCGCCAGGCTACGACTGGAACCGCTACCTGGCCGACACCGGCATCGCCGGCAAGACCACCTATGTGATCGTCAGCCAGCCCAGCTACCTGAAAGGTTTTGCCGAGATTGCCGAGAAGACCCCGCTCGACACCTGGAAAGCGTATTTCCAGTGGCACTTGCTGCACGCGCATGCGGCCTACCTGCCGAAAGCCTATGTCGATGAAAACTTCGCGTTCTACGGCACCACCCTGACGGGCGTGACGGAAATGCGTCCGCGCTGGAAGCGTGGCGTGGGCGCCGTCGAAGGCGCGCTGGGCGAAGCCGTCGGCCAGCTGTACGTGGAACAGTATTTCCCGGCCGACCGCAAGGCGCGCATGGAAGCGCTGGTGAAAAACCTGATGACGGCCTACAAGCAGAGCATCGACAAGCTGGACTGGATGAGCCCGGTCACCAAGAAACAGGCGCAAACCAAGCTGGCCAAGTTCACCACCAAGATCGGCTATCCGAACAAATGGCGCGATTACTCCAGCCTGACCGTGGCGCCGGACGACCTGATCGGCAATATCCAGCGTTCGCACCTGGTCAACTACACGCGCGAACTCAATAAACTGGGCCAGCCGATCGACCGCGACGAGTGGGGCATGACGCCGCAGACCGTAAACGCCTATTACAACCCGGAAATGAACGAAATCGTCTTCCCGGCCGCCATCCTGCAAGCGCCGTTCTTCGACGCCAATGCGGACGACGCCGTCAACTACGGCGCCATCGGCGGCGTGATCGGCCATGAAATCAGCCACGGCTTCGACGACCAGGGCGCCCAGTACGACGGCGACGGCAATCTGCGCGACTGGTGGACCAAGGCCGACCACAAAAACTTCGCGGCCAAGACCCAGCAGCTGGTCAAGCAGTACAACAGCTTCAGCCCCGTCAAGGACAACTACGTCAATGGCGAGCTGACCCTGGGCGAAAACATTGCGGACAACTCGGGCGTGGCGATCGCCTACAAGGCCTACAAATTGTCGCTGAATGGCAAGAAAGCGCCGGTCATCGATGGTTTTACCGGCGAGCAGCGTTTCTATGCCGGCTTTGCCCAGGTATGGCGCATGAAGATGCGCGAAGCGCAGCAACTGGTGCTGCTGAAAACCGACCCGCATTCGCCAGGCCAGTTCCGCGCCAACGGCACCATGCGCAACCAGCCGGGCTTCTACCAGGCGTTTGACGTGAAACCGGGCGACAAGATGTACCTGCCGCCAAAAGACCGCGTCATCATGTGGTAATCCCCGCGTTGTAGTCTCCGTAAAGCCGTCCCGCTGACACCAGCCGGGCGGCTTTTTTCATGCCGTATGGCCAAGTGCACAGTCCTGATTTTTCTGGCAAGTTTGCCTTTTTGCGGATTGACTTTGATTGTTGCAAAGAATATACATTGCAGCAGGCTCAGCGTCGCATCGTACGGCGCCGACAACCATCATTACCAGCTTAAAGAGGCATATCGTGGAAAACCTGTTGCGTACCAGCCAGGCGCGTTTTACCGCCTTGTTCAGCCTGATTTTCCTGCTGCTGCTGGGGCTGACCCTGGCAGTGATTCATTTTTTTGTCACGCCCGACCTGAAGCGCACCGAGTCGCTGGTGGTGGCCTCCAGCGTCAACGCCATCGCCACCCGCATCGCCGAGCAGCTGCGCCAGGTCGAGGCGCAGTCGCGCAGCATCACGCAGACCATCCCGCTGCTCGACAGCGCCACCATCGACGTCGTGCTGCCCGGCCTGGTCGACCAGTATTCCGACCCGAACGTGTTTGGCGGCGGCATCTGGCCGCTGCCGAACCAGCGCGAACCGGGACGCGAAAAATTTTCCACCTTTGTCGCGCGTGATGCCAGCAACAAGCTGGTCTTCAACACGCACTGGAATTCGCCCGAGTCGCTGAAATATTTCGAGCAGAGCTGGTTCCTCGGCGGCCTCAAATCCCCGCGCGGCCATTGCACCTGGGCCAAGGCCTACCAGGACGACGCCAGCCCGCAGCCGCGCACCAATTGCGCGATGCCGATCTACAAGGGCGACCAGCTGTTCGGCGTGTCGACCATCGACGTCACGCTGGGCTTTTTCAACCGCCTGGTGGCCGACATGGAACAAAGCATGCATGGCCAGATCCTGATCGTCGAGCGCGACGGCAAGATCGTCAGCAACAGCACCTATATCAAGAGCGAGATCGTGCTGAAAAAAGTCACCGACCTGGCCAGCACCTCGCCGATGGCGGCCGAACTGGCGCGCCTGCTGCCCACGCTGGGCAAGGAAACCAGCTTCGAATCGGATTACGACAGCAACGGCGAAGCGCACAGCCTGCTGGTCACCGCCATCCCGGGCAGCCCGTGGCTGCTGGCTACTTCCTTGCCGACCAGCACGCTGACCCAGCAAAGCCGCCGCATCCTGGGCAAGCTGGGCGCCGTGCAAATCCCGGTCGCCATTTTGCTGTTCGTCATGTGCGTGGGCGGCATCCGCGTTTTCATGGGGCGCCTGTCGGGCCTGAAAGACAATATCGATGCGCTGTCGGCCGGCGACGCCGACCTGAGCCGCCGCCTGCCGGCCGGTGGCGGCAGCGAGTTCGATGCGGTGGCCACCAGCTTCAACGGTTTTATCGCCCGCCTGCAAACCATGATCGGCGAGATCGGCCGCAGCACCGGCTCGATCGCGCTGGCCTCGCGCGAGATTGCCAGCGGCAACCAGGACTTGTCGGCGCGCACCGAAAGCCAGGCCAGCGCGCTGGAACAGACCGCCTCGTCGATGGAAGAGCTGACCAGCACCGTCAAGCAGAACGTCAACAGCGGCACCGAGGCCAACCGGCTGGCGCTGGACGCGTCGAAAGTAGCCGCGCAGGGTGGCGCGGTAGTGGCGCAGGTGGTGCAGACCATGGGCGCGATCGAAGCGTCGTCGAGGAAAATCGTCGACATCATCAGCGTCATCGACGGCATCGCCTTCCAGACCAATATCCTGGCGCTGAACGCGGCAGTGGAAGCGGCGCGCGCGGGCGAGCAGGGCAGGGGCTTTGCCGTGGTCGCTTCGGAAGTGCGCAATCTCGCGCAACGTTCCGCCGCCGCAGCAAAGGAAATCGGCGCGCTGATCGCCGAATCGGTGCAGAACGTCGACGCCGGCAGCAAGCTGGTCAGCCAGGCCGGCGCCACCATGACCGAGATCGTCGCCGGGACCGACAAGGTGGCCGGCATCCTCGGCGAAATCATGCTGGCCAGCCAGGAACAGGATATCGGCATCGGCCAGGTCAACCAGGCCATCGCCCAGCTCGACGACGCCACCCAGCAGAACGCCGCGCTGGTCGAGCAGGCCGCCGCCGCCGCTCATTCGATGCAGGAACAGGCGGGCAAACTGGAACAGATCGTCTCCGCGTTCAAGTTGTAGGGACGAAAAAAAACCACCGGCAAGCGTCGGTGGTTTTTTCCTGAATCGGCGCTGCTTATTTTGCTGGCGCCGGGGTGGCTGCCGGATCCGCCGCTGCGGCGCCATCGGCCGCTGCCGCCGGCGCCGGCACTTCCGGCTCCTTGAACTTGCCGCCCGACGCATTGGCGATATACACCACGGCGCGCGCCACTTCCACGTCATCCAGGTCCGGATTGCCGCCCTTGGCCGGCATCGCGCGCAAGCCTTCGATCGCGTGCTTCACGACCGTTTCGTAGCCCTGCGCAATGCGCGCCGACCACGCGCCCGCATCGCCAAACTTCGGCGCGCCCGCCACGCCCGCACCGTGGCAGGCCACGCAGGTCGAGGTATAGATCGCTTCGCCGGTCTGCAGCACTTTCGGGCCGCTGGCATCCTTGAAGGTATAGCCGGCGTTGGCCACCGGACTCAGGCGGTCCGCGATGGCGTCCGCCGTCTGGCTGTCCGAACCCGCGCCGGTCAGCTTCTGGGCCGTGACGAACTGGACCAGCAGGATGATGCCGATGACGGTGACGAGGAAAAAGCCGGCAACTGCGGCTATCAATTGTTTAGGCGTTTTGATCGCTGATTGTTGTTCGTTATGTGCGTCGCTCATGATGTCCTTAGTCCAGATTTGAAGCTGATGGCCGTGTAAGTTGGCATTTTTACATGCCTTGATGCAAACCTTTATAAAGCTTGTGATTATAGGCACAAAAATTGAGCAGTGACATGCAATTGCCGTTCATACGACAGTTTTCGTAGACGCAGGTAAAGAAAAACGGTATCCTTCGCTTCACTTCAGAAATTCCCCCTACGCGGCTGTAGCTCAGTGGATAGAGTATTGGCCTCCGAAGCCAAGGGTCGTGGGTTCGATCCCCGCCAGCCGCACCAAGATTTTCCTCCCCGTTCTCAGCGATATTCCCATTCTGGCGCTTCAACTGCCAACCTGGTTACGTTCCGCTTTCCTGGCGCCGTGCTGACACTTTTCCAACGCACCCTACTTTTGATTGGGGCATTCTGCCGCAACACCGATGCTGGTGCAGGCAAATGAAATTTGTTATTCTATGGCAATATTTTTATATTAAGACAAAAATATCATTGCACAGCACGCGAAAGAAAGTTTTTCCGTTTGCTTGAATAACCTATTCAGAAAGAAAACAATGCGTTTGAAATTATTATTGATGGCTGCTGCCAGTGCATTGCTGGCCGCTTGTGGCGGTGGCGGATCGTCCGGCAATTCGGGTGAGCCGGTTGTCATTACTCAGCCTGCACCCCCCGATCCTATTGGAGGATTTACCTTTGCCCGCAATAGAGATTTTTTTGCGCTAGCCCAGCAGCAGGCGCTTGACCTGGTCGCACAGCCAGTTGTTGAGATAGTCGGAACCACAAGTAGTACTGAACCCTTTCATTACGCGACCAGAACGGGCGGCGGCATGCTGCAGGCGACGTGTGAAACACGCAGCAGTTGCTCCAAAACTTACGACGCGCAATTTTTGCGTCTGGAATTGAGCGACAGCAGCCAGTTACGTTTCTGCAATGGTTTTCCTGGTACCGTCGGTGCGAATGACGTGATGATTTGCGTCGATTCCAGGCCATTCAGCGACGTCGTATTGAGTGCATATTTAACCGACGGTAGAGTGCTCAAGAAAACCCTGCACTACAAACCAGCCTGATTATGTCCCTTTTATCCGCAAGCCATTTTTTTGCACTGGCTTGCGGCGCAACGCCTTTAATCCGCCTTTACTGGCGGGCACCATACGAAAACCGGTATCGCACCGCTGGAAAAAAAGATTGGTGCAACGCTTCTCCAGGCTCTAACATCAGGGCGCCGGCCCGCATGCGCCCATAAAAAATCCAACGGAGACCATCTGCCCATGAGTAACGAAGCCCTTGCCCTGTCCGTCAGTGCCGCGCCGTTTGGCGTTTTGCCGGGCGGTAGCCCCGTCACCGCCTATACGCTCGCCAACCGCAACGGCATGCGGGTCAAAGTGCTCGATTTTGGCGCCATTATCAGCGAAATTCATGTGCCGGACCGCGACGGCGTGCTGGCCGATGTGGTGCTGGGTTTTGACCGTATCGAACCGTACTTGGCCAATTCGGCCTTTCTTGGCGCGCTGATCGGGCGCTTCGGCAACCGGATCGCCAAGGGGCAGTTCAGCCTTGATGGCAAGGACTACCAGCTGGCCGTCAACAATGCGCCGAATCACCTGCATGGTGGAATTCAAGGGTTTCACCAGGTGCTGTGGCAGGCGGCGCCGTTCCAGAACGAGGAGGCGGTCGGCATCACGTTTACCCGCAGCAGCCCGGATGGCGAGGATGGGTATCCGGGCAAGCTCGATGTGACGGTGGTGTATGAACTCAACAACGACAATGCCCTGACCCTGCGCTATCACGCTGTCACCAACCAGGCCACGCCCGTCAATCTGACCAACCACAGCTATTTCAACCTGGCAGGGCACGGCGATATCCTGGGGCACGAGCTGATGATCAATGCGGACCGCTATACGCCGGTCGATGCAGGATCGATTCCGCTCGGCGAACTGGCGGAGGTGGCCGGCACGCCGTTCGACCTGCGCGCGCCGGTGGCGATCGGTGCCGGTATCGATAGCGAGCACGCACAGATTGCCATCGGGCGCGGTTACGATCATAACTTCGTGCTCAATAAACAGGCAGGAGAATCGCTGAGCCTGGCTGCGGTGGCGCGCGAGCCGCAGTCGGGGCGCGTGATGCAGGTGTATACAGAGGAGCCGGGCGTGCAGTTTTATTCGGGCAATTTCCTCGATGGCAGCCAGCAGGGCAAGGGGCGCGCCAACAGTTATCGCGGCGCGTTCTGCCTGGAGACCCAGCATTTTCCGGATTCTCCCAATCATGCGCATTTCCCAAGCAGTATTTTGCGGCCGGGGGAGGTGTATCGGACGCAGACCATCTATCGGTTTTCGGTGGAGTAGCACGTAACCCCAAACGCAAGTTCCGGGGTCGGACCCTCAGGGTCCGACCCCAGCCATTCAGCGGGTTCGTTTTCATTCAGACATGCAACGCCCTGCCGCCACCCGGTCGCAGGGCGTTCTTGTTCCTGTTATCGATATTCGTTTTGGTATCGGAACGCTATAAAAATTGATTGGAAAGGCATGGCGTGATTCTTTAGTATCGCCACATCGCTGCCCGGGGCGCTGGATTGTCGGGCATGGCACACACAGGAGAATGGCATGTCTGACACAAAAAAGAAGGTAACCCTGCGCTCGGCGGAGTGGTTCGGTTCCCAGGACAAGAACGGTTTCATGTATCGCAGCTGGATGAAGAACCAGGGTATCCCGGATCATGAATTCCAGGGCAAACCGATCATCGGCATCTGCAATACATGGTCCGAACTGACGCCGTGCAATGCGCACTTTCGCAAGCTGGCCGAGCACGTCAAGCGCGGCATCCTGGAGGCGGGCGGCTTTCCGGTCGAATTTCCCGTGTTCTCGAACGGCGAATCGAACCTGCGTCCGACCGCGATGCTGACGCGTAACCTGGCGTCGATCGACGTCGAGGAATCGATCCGCGGCAATCCGATGGACGGCGTGGTGCTGCTGGTCGGTTGCGACAAGACGACGCCGGCGCTGCTGATGGGTGCCGCCTCGGTCGATATTCCGACCATCGTCGTGACCGGTGGCCCGATGCTGAACGGCAAACTCAATGGCAAGAACATCGGTTCCGGCACGGCCGTGTGGCAGCTGCACGAGCAGGTCAAGGGCGGCGAAATTTCGATGCACGAATTCCTGGCCGCCGAAGCGGGCCACTCGCGTTCGGCCGGTACCTGCAACACCATGGGCACCGCGTCGACCATGGCCTGCATGGCCGAGTCCCTGGGCACCTCGCTGCCGCACAATGCGGCCATTCCCGCGGTCGACGCGCGCCGCTATGTGCTGGCGCATATGTCGGGCATCCGCATCGTCGAGATGGTCAACGAAGACCTGAAGCTGTCGAAAATCCTGACCAAGGAAAATTTTGAAAACGCGATTCGCGTCAACGCCGCCATCGGCGGCTCGACCAATGCCGTGATCCACCTGAAAGCGATTGCCGGCCGCATCGGCGTGGACTTGGAACTGGAAGACTGGACCCGCGTGGGCCGCGGCATGCCGACCATCGTCGACCTGCTGCCATCGGGCCGCTTCCTGATGGAAGAGTTTTACTATGCGGGCGGCTTGCCGGCCGTGATCCGCCGCATGGGCGACGGCAACCTGCTGCCCAACCCGGATGCGCTGACCGTCAACGGCAAGTCGCTGTGGGATAACTGCAAGGATGCGCCGATCTACGACGATGAAGTGGTACGCACGCTGGACAATCCGCTGTTGAAAGACGGCGGCATCTGCATCCTGCGCGGCAACCTGGCGCCGCGCGGCGCCGTGCTGAAACCGTCGGCCGCCACGCCGGCGCTGATGCAGCACCGCGGCAAGGCCGTGGTATTCGAAGACTTCGAGCACTACAAATCGCGCATCATGGACCCGGACCTGGAAGTGGACAAGGATTCGGTGCTGGTGATGAAGAACTGCGGCCCGAAAGGCTATCCGGGCATGGCCGAAGTGGGCAACATGGGCCTGCCGCCGAAACTGCTGGCCGCCGGCGTGAAGGACATGGTGCGCATTTCGGACGCGCGCATGAGCGGCACCGCCTACGGCACCGTGGTGCTGCACGTGGCGCCCGAAGCGATGGCCGGCGGCCCGCTGGGCATCGTGCAGGACGGCGACTGGATCACGCTCGATTGCGCCGGCGGCCTGCTGAACCTGGACATCACCGACGAAGAAATGGCGGCGCGCCAGGCCGTGCGCGTGCGTGGCAGCGCGCCGGGGCCGAAGACCGGCTACCAGCAGCTGTATATCGAACACGTGCTGCAGGCCGATGAAGGCTGCGACTTCGACTTCCTGGTCGGCCCGCGCGGTTCGGCCGTGCCACGCCATTCACACTAAGCATACTGAGCGAGAGACACTGACATGTTGCTGATTCAATTCAAGAACGAAAACGGGGCCCGCCAGGTGGGCCTGCTGCAGGACGATGTGGTCACCATCATCGACGGCTACGACAGCACCTATGCGCTGGCGCAAGATGCCATCCGCAGCAAAACCGGCCTGGCCGAACTGGTCAACGCAAAGCTCGGCAGCGCGACCGCCTCTTATGCGGCCATCGCCGCCGCCGGCCGCATCCTGCCGCCGCTCGACCATGCCGACGAAGCGCACTGCTACGTGACCGGCACCGGCCTGACCCACCTGGGCAGCGCCGGCGCGCGCGACGCCATGCACAAGAAAATCGGCGGCGACGCGGCAGTCCTGAGCGACTCGATGAAGATGTTCCGCCTCGGCGTCGAAGGCGGCAAGCCTGCTGGCGGCACCGCCGGCGCCCAGCCCGAATGGTTCTACAAGGGCGACGGCTCGATCGTGCGCGCCAGCGGCCAGCCGCTGGGCATGCCCGACTTTGCGCTCGACGGCGGCGAAGAGCCGGAAATCGCCGGCCTGTACGTGATCGGCGACGACGGCCAGCCGTATCGCGTCGGCTACGCCATCGGCAACGAGTTCTCGGACCACGTCACCGAGCGCCAGAACTATCTGTACCTGGCCCACTCGAAACTGCGCATGTGCAGCGTCGGCCCGGCCCTGCTGGTGGGCGAACTGCCCGAGCATATCGACGGCGCCTCGCGCGTGCGCGATGCCTCCGGCAACGTGCGCTGGGAAAAGGCCTTTGTCAGCGGCGAAACGAACATGTCGCACACGATCGCCAACCTGGAACACCATCATTTCAAATATCCGCTGTTCAAACGCGCCGGCGACGTGCATGTACACTTCTTCGGCACGGCCACCCTGAGCTTTGCCGATGGCGTGACTGTTGCGCCGGGCGAAACGTTTGAAATCGAGGCGCCGGCCTTTGGCCCGGCACTGTCGAACCGCCTCGAAATCTTCCCTACCGAATTTGCGAAAGTGAGCACATTATGAGTTTCAATATCACAGGCGAAGCACTGATCGGCGGCGTTGCCGTCAAAGCCAGCGGCGCTTCCTTCGAAGCATGGGATCCGGCCGCGCGCGCGCACATCGCGCCGTCGTTCCAGACCGTCGACGCCGACCAGATCGACCAGGCCTGCCGCCTGGCCGCCGCCGCCTTCGACACCTACCGCGCCACCACCGACGCCCAGCGTGCCGACTTCCTCGACACCATCGCCGAACAGATCCTGGCCATCGGCGACGACCTGATCGTGCGCGCCATGACCGAAAGCGGCCTGCCGCGCGTGCGCCTGGAAGGCGAACGTGGCCGCACCGTGGGCCAGCTGAAACTGTTCGCCGGCCTGCTGCGCGAAGGTTCCTGGACCGACGCCCGCCTCGACACCGCCCTGCCTGACCGCACCCCGCCACGCCCCGACCTGCGCCTGCGCATGATCGGCCTGGGTCCGGTGGCCGTGTTCGGCGCCAGCAACTTCCCGCTGGCATTCTCGGTGGCCGGCGGCGATACCGCCTCGGCGCTGGCCGCCGGCTGCCCGGTCGTGCTGAAAGCCCATCCGGCCCACCCTGGCACCTCGGAACTGGTGGCGCGCGCCATCGTCAAGGCGGTCGAGATCGCCAAGCTGCCAGCCGGCGTTTTCTCTCTGCTGACCGGCATCGGCAACGACCTGGGCCAGGACCTGGTGGCCCATCCGGCCATCCAGGCGGTCGGCTTTACCGGTTCGCGTGCCGGCGGCCTGGCGCTGATGAAAGTGGCGGCCAACCGTCCGCAGCCGATTCCCGTCTACGCAGAAATGAGCAGCATCAACCCGGTTTTCGTGCTGCCGCAGGCGCTGGCCGCGCGTGGCGCTGCGATCGCCGCCGGCTTTGCCGGTTCGCTGACGATGGGCGTGGGCCAGTTCTGCACCAATCCCGGCCTGGTGCTGGGCCTGGAAGGTCCTGAATTCACGGCATTTGCCGCCGCCGCCGCCGAAGCGCTGGCGCCCGCGCCGGCCGCCACCATGCTGACGGCCGGTATCGCCAGCAGCTACGTCAAGGGTGTGGCAAACCTGGCGCAGCACGCCGACGTGAAACCGCTGGTGCAGAACACGGGCGAGGAAGGCAAGGGCGCCGCCGCCCTGTTCGTCACTTCGGGCGAGGCCTTCCTGGCCAAGCACGACCTGCGCGACGAAGTGTTCGGCCCGGTCTCGCTGCTGGTCGCCTGCCGCGATATCGCGCAGCTGGTCGAGATCACGGAAAGCCTGGAAGGCCAGTTGACGGCCACGTTGCAGATGGACCAGGGCGACCTGGAAGACGCCCGCCGCCTGCTGCCGGCGCTGGAACGCCGCGTGGGCCGCATCCTGGCCAACGGTTTCCCGACCGGCGTGGAAGTATCGACCGCGATGGTCCATGGCGGCCCGTTCCCGGCTACCTCGGACGGCCGCAGCACCTCGGTCGGCACGGCCGCGATCAACCGCTTCCTGCGCCCCGTGTCGTATCAGAACCTGCTGCAGGACCTGCTGCCGGAATCGCTGCGCGATGGCAATCCGCTGGGCATCTGGCGCCGCAAGGATGGCGTGCTCGGCAAAGAGTAACGGTGTTGTCGGGTTACGCCCTGCGGGCTAACCCGACCTACGATGTCCACGCGGCGGAGCAGCGTAGGTCGGATTAGCCGAAGGCGTAATCCGACACCACCCGCGCCGCAAGCAAATATAAAAGCAGTACAGTGGAGAACAGATGAAGCAGTTGGCAAGGTATGACAGCCTGCGCGGCAAGCGCGTATTGATCACGGGTGGCGGCAGCGGGATTGGCGAATCGATGGTGGAAGAATTTGCCGCCCAGGGCGCGCAGGTGGCGTTTGTTGATATCGCCCGCGACGCGAGCGAGGCGCTGTGCAAGCGTTTGGCTGACGCCGGTCTGCCTGCACCGCTGTTCCGCTACTGCGACATCACCGATATCCCCGCCTTGCAGGCCGTGATTGCCGGCTTTGTGGCCGAGATCGGCGACTTCGACGTGCTGGTCAACAATGCCGCCAACGACCAGCGCCACCAGGCCGAGGACGTGACGCTGGACTACTGGAACGAGCGCATCGCCATCAACCAGCGGCCGATGTTCTTTACCTGCCAGGCCGTGTTCGAGGGCATGAAGCGCAAGGGCGGCGGCTCGATCATCAATGTCAGCTCGATTTCGTGGCACATGAAGTCGGGCGGCTACCCCGTCTACGCCACCACCAAGGCGGCCGTGGTGGGCCTGACGCGGGGCCTGGCGCGCGACTTCGGCGCGCACAATATCCGCGTCAATACCGTCACGCCCGGCTGGGTCATGACGCAGCGCCAGATCGACCTGTGGGTCGACGACGCGGCCGAGCTGGAGATCAAAAAGAGCCAGTGTCTGCCAAGCAAGCTGATGCCGCAGGATATCTCGGCCATGGTGCTGTTCCTGGCGTCCGACGATGGCGCGATGTGCTCGTCGCAGGAGTTTATTGTCGATGCGGGGTGGGTGTAGTCTGCTTTCATCCCCCCCTGCAAATTCCGGGGTCGGACCCTGAGGGTCCGACCCCGGCACTTTCGCCGTTCGGGTCAAGTGCCACATGCCAGCGCAACGCTGGCATCTTCATTTCTGCTCCCCGATATTCAAATTGGTATCGCAAGCGAAAAAGAATTGATTGGATGGCTATGTTGCTTTCTCCTACCATGGGTTCATAAAAAACCGCCCGTCCCGGCATCCGGCCGCGACGGTATTCCAATAAAAACCTGGAGACATGAAATGACATTGACACGCCGCACCGTACTCGCCAGCGCCATGCTGCTGGCCCTGTCCGCCACCACCTCGGCCTTCGCCGCCAAGCCGCTGGTGATGGGTTTCTCGCAAGTGGGCGCCGAAAGCGAATGGCGCACCGCCAATACCGTCTCGATCAAGGAAGCGGCCAAGAAAGATGGCGTGACTTTGAAATTTGCCGATGCACAGCAGAAGCAGGAAAACCAGGTCAAGGCGCTGCGCTCGTTTATCGCCCAGAAAGTCGACGTGATCGCGTTTTCGCCAGTGGTCGAATCGGGCTGGGATACCGTGCTGCGTGAAGCCAAGGCCGCCAAGATTCCCGTCATCCTGACCGACCGTGCCGTCAACGTGACCGACAAGTCGCTGTACGTGACCTTTATCGGTTCGGACTTCGTGGAAGAGGGCCGCCGCGCCGGTCAATGGCTGCTCGAACATGCCAAGAAAACCCCGGACGCGCAGCTGAACATCGTCGAACTGCAAGGCACCGTCGGCTCGGCGCCGGCGATCGACCGCAAGGAAGGCTTCCAGGAAGTCATCGGCAAGAATCCGAAGCTGAAAATCATCCGTTCGCAAACGGGCGACTTTACCCGCGCCAAGGGCAAGGAAGTGATGGAAGCGTTCCTGAAGGCCGAAGGCAAGAAAATCAACGTGCTGTACGCGCATAACGACGACATGGCCATCGGCGCCATCCAGGCGATCGAAGAAGCGGGCATGAAACCGGGCAAGGACATCATCATCATCTCGATCGATGGCGTCAAAGGCGCGTTCGAGGCGATGATCGCCGGCAAGCTGAACGTGACCGTCGAATGCAGCCCGCTGCTGGGCCCGCAACTGATGTCGATCGCGCGCGACGTGGTGGCCGGCAAACCGGTGCCGGCGCGTATCACGACGGTGGAAGGCGTGTTCCCGGCTGAAGTGGCCGCCAAGGAATTCCCGAACCGTAAGTACTAACACCGCGCTGGCCGATGACTACGCAAGTACACCATGACGCCGCGCCAGTTCCCCTGCTGGAACTGCGCGGCATCAGCAAGACATTTCCCGGCGTCAAAGCCCTGAGCAATGTGGCGCTGCGCCTGTATCCGGGCGAAGTGCATACGCTGATGGGGCAGAACGGCGCCGGTAAGTCGACCCTGATCAAGGTGCTGACGGGGGTATATACCCCCGACAGCGGCGAGATCGTGCTCGATGGCAAAGCCATCGCGCCGGCCTCGACCTCGGATGCCCAGGCCCTGGGCATCAGCACCGTGTATCAGGAAGTCAATCTGTGCCCGAATCTGTCGGTGGCAGAAAACATTTTCATCGGCCGTTATCCGCGCCGCTTCGGCATGATCGACTGGCGTTCCATGCAGCAGCAGGCGCGTGCCTTGCTGCAGCAGCTGCAGATCGATATCGATGTGACGGCGCAACTGTCCGCCTATCCGCTGGCGATCCAGCAGATGGTGGCCATTTCGCGCGCGCTGAATATTTCGGCGCGCGTGCTGATTCTCGATGAGCCGACCTCCAGCCTCGACGAGGCAGAAGTCAACCTGCTGTTTTCCGTGCTGCGCCGCCTGCGCGAGCAGGGCATGGCGATTTTGTTCGTCACCCATTTCCTCGAGCAGACCTATGCGATTTCCGACCGCATCACGGTAATGCGCAACGGCGAGCGCGAAGGCGAATACGCGTGCAGCGAACTGTCGCGCCTGGCGCTGGTCAATAAAATGATCGGCGTGGCGGCCGATACGCAGGCCTTGGACGACGAGCCGCTGCATGATGGCGAGGCCGTCTTCGGTGCGAATGTAGTCGAAGCGCAGGGCCTGGGCCGCAAGGGCGCGCTGGCGCCAATGGACTTCCATATCCGCCAGGGCGAGCTGCTGGGCCTGGCCGGCCTACTCGGTTCGGGCCGCACGGAGCTGGCGCGCCTGCTGTTTGGCGCCGACAAGGCCGACACCGGCAGCATCCGCGTCAACGGCAAGGAAAAACAGTTTGCGGTGCCGCGCGACGCCATCGGGGCGGACATCGGCTTCTGCTCGGAAGACCGCAAGCACGAGGGCGCGATCCTGTCGCTGTCGGTGCGCGAAAACATCATCCTGGCCTTGCAGGCGCGCACCGGTTTGCTGCGCGCGATTCCGTTCAAGCGCCAGCAGGCGCTGGCCGATGAATACGTCAAGGCGCTGGGCATCAAGACGGCCAGCATCGAAACGCCGATCGGCAGCTTGTCTGGCGGCAACCAGCAGAAAGCCCTGCTGGCGCGCTGGCTGGTGACCAATCCCGCCATGCTGATCCTGGACGAACCGACGCGCGGCATCGATGTGCGCGCCAAGCAGGAAATCATGAGCTATGTCAGCAAGCTGTGCCGCAAGGGCATGGCGATCCTGTTCATCTCGTCCGAGCTGCCCGAAGTACTGCGCTGCAGCGACCGCATCGTCGTCATGCGCGACCGCAAGGCCTGCGGCGAATATGCGCGTGGCGAACTCGACGACAGCTCGGTGCTGCAGGTCATCGCCGGCGACGCCGACTCCGCCCATGCAGCAGGAGCGGCGGCATGAGTATGTCCACACCGGCCGGCGCGACGCGTCCGGCCTCCACCACGGATGGTTCCGCTTTGCATAACGTGTTGACGCATCCGCTCGGCCGCCCCATCGGCGCGCTGGTCCTGCTGCTGCTGGTGGCCTTTTTCACTATCCCCGGCTTTTTCCATCTCGAAATTCGCGACGGCCATCTGTACGGCAGCGTGATCGACATTATCAACCGCGCCGCGCCGCTGATGCTGGCGGCGCTGGGCATGACGCTGGTGATCGCCACGCGCGGCATCGATATTTCCGTCGGCGCCGTGGTGGCCCTGTCCGGCACCGTGGCCGCCATGCTGATCGGCGGCACCATGGTGATGGACAACGGCGTGCCGACCTATGTCAGCAATATGCCGATGGGCTGGGCGCTGGCCGCCGCGCTCGGTGCAGCCTTGCTGTGCGGCGCCTGGAACGGCGTGCTGGTGGCCGGCCTGGGCCTGCAGCCGATCGTTGCCACCTTGATCCTGATGGTGGCGGGACGGGGACTGGCGCAACTGCTGACCGATGGCCAGATCGTTACCGTCTACTACAAGCCGTTCTTCTTTATCGGCAGCGGTTATCTGTTCGGCCTGCCGTTCTCGCTGTACTTGGTGGCGGCGGTGTTCATCATTACCGCCTTGCTGATGAAAAAGACCGCGCTGGGCCTGTTTATCCAGGCGGTCGGCATCAACCCGGTGGCCGCGCGCCTGGCCGGCATCAGGACGGCGACGCTGATCTTTTTCGTCTACGTGTTCTGCGCCGCCTGCGCAGGGCTGTCCGGGCTGATGATCAGCTCGAACATCAAGAGCGCCGACGCCAATAATGCGGGGCTGATGCTGGAACTGGACGCCATCCTGGCCGTGACCTTGGGCGGCACGTCCCTGGCCGGCGGCAAGTTCAGCCTGGTCGGCAGCATGATCGGCGCGCTGATCATCCAGACCCTGACTTATACCATCTATTCGCTGGGCGTGCCGCCGGAAGTGAACATGGTGGTCAAGTCGGTGGTCGTATTCCTCGTCTGCATGTCGCAATCGTCGGAATTCAAGCAATTGCTGCGCCGGAGGAAAGCATGAAGGGCTTGCTGCACACACCGTATTTCACCTCGCTCGTCACCGTACTGCTGCTGGTGGTGATGCTGGGCCTGGGCGGCGCCCTGTACCCGGGCCTGCTGTCGACGCAAGTCATCTTCAACCTGCTGATCGACAATGCTTTTCTGCTGGTGATCGCGGTCGGCATGACCTTTGTCATCGTCTCGGGCGGCATCGACCTGTCGGTCGGCTCGGTGCTGGCGCTGTCGACCATGATCGCCGCCTGGCTGCTGCAGGTGGCGCACTGGCCGCCGCTCTTGGTGATCGTCACCGTGCTGGCCTTGGGCTGCGTGTTTGGCGCCAGCATGGGCGCCTTTATCCACTACTTCAAGCTGCAGCCGTTTATCGTCACGCTGGCCGGCATGTTTTTGGCGCGCGGACTGTGCTACCTGATCAGCATCAATTCGATCACCATCGACGATCCGCTGTACGTGGCCATGTCGCAGACGCAATTGCAGTTCCTCGGCGGCTTTGTCTCGCCCGGCGTGGTGATTGCCGTGATCACCCTGTTGATTGCCGTGTGGCTGGCGCACGCCACGCCGTTCGGCCGCGCCGTGTATGCGATCGGCGGCAACGAACAGTCGGCGCTGATGATGGGCTTGCCTGTGGGCCGCACCAAGGTGCTGATCTATGCCTTCAGCGGCTTTTGCGCGTCCCTGGGCGGCGTGCTGTTTTCGTTCTACATGCTGTCCGGCTATGGCCTGCATGCGCAGGGTACCGAGCTCGACGCGATTGCCGCGGTGGTGATCGGCGGCACCTTGCTGAGCGGCGGCTACGGCTACGTGGCGGGCGCCCTGTCGGGCGTGCTGGTGCTGGGCACCATCCAGACCCTGATCGCGTTTGACGGCACGCTGAGCTCGTGGTGGACCAAGATCGTCATCGGCGGCTTGCTGTTTGTATTTTGCGTGGTGCAGCGCCTGATGGCGATGGGCCAGAAGAAGACAGGGTAGAGGATTCTGATATCAAAAAGATCGGTATCGAGCAATTTATGATACCGATCATGATATGATTTATTGATGGACACTCTCAACCCCAACTGGTTCTTGCGAGCCCGCCTGAAGACACGGCAATTGCTGTTGTTGATCGCCCTGGACGAGCAGCGCAATATCCACCGCGCCGCCGAAGAATTGCACATGACGCAACCGGCCGCGTCGAAGCAGATCAAGGATCTGGAAGAGATGCTCGACGTGCGCCTGTTCGACCGGCTGCCGCGCGGCATGGAACCGACCATCTTCGGCGAAACCATGATACGCCACGCGCGCATGGCGCTGACCAGCCTGTCGCTGGCGCATGACGATATCGTCGCACTGAAGTCGGGCCTGACAGGCCAGGTGGAAGTGGGCGTGATCATGTCGCCGGCCATGGCCCTGCTGCCGCGCGCGATCGCCCGCATCAAGCAGCAGGCGCCGTTGATGCGCATCGGCGTGCAGCTCGAACACAGCAATACGCTGATGGACATGCTGCAGCACGGCACGCTCGACTTCATGATCGGCCGCATCCTGGAAAAGGAAACCAGCTCGGGCCTGGTCTACGAGGAACTGACGGAAGAACCCGTCAGCGCCGTGGCCCGCAATGGCCACCCGCTGCTGTCGCGCAAGAATCTGCAGCTGAAGGATCTGGCGCCGCAGCCGTGGATCCTGCCGCCGCAGGGCAGCATCCTGCGCCACCGCGGCGACATGATGTTCCGCCGCGCGGGCCTGGAGCCGCCCGTCAACGTGGTCGACACCACCGCGCTGCTGCTGATCACCTCATTGCTGCAGCAAACCGACTCGCTGCACATCATGCCGACCGAAGTGGCGCACTACTACGAGTCGCTGAACGTGCTGAGCATTTTGCCGATCGAGCTGCCGTGCAAGATGGATGCGTTCGGCATTATCCGCCAGCGCGACCATCTGCTGTCGCCTGGGGCGGAGATGCTGTTGAATGCCGTGCGGGCGGCGGCCAAGGACATGTATTGATGTGTTGACGGTGTTGTCGGATTACGGCCCGTTGGGCCTAATCCGACCTACGTGGCATGACATATCGTAGGTCGGATTAGCGTAGCGTAATCCGACAACTGCTCAATCGGGCACCTCAAAGAAAAACAACTGCACCAATCTGCCATTCTCGCGCGTGTCGCCAAACACATTGCTGAGCGAATGGAAATAATGGCCCTTGTACATGATCAGCCGGTTATGGCGCATCGGCACTTCCAGCAGCGGCACCCAGCTGTCGCGCTGTTCCTGTAGCTCGTTGAATTTCTGTACCTTGCTGTTCGGCAGCCAGCGTTTCTGGAACTCCCTGAAGCTGGCATAGCCGCCCGCTTTCACCTGTGTCTCGGGCAACCGGCGGTACCAGCCGCTGGGCTGGTGGCGCCAGAAGGTGGTGCCGCCCTGGCACTGCTCGGGCGGATTCAGGTACAGCACGCCCGCATAAAAGTTGAAGTTGTCGCCCGTCTCGTTGTCGACGTGAATGTCGGTACGGGCGGTGGCGTCGGCATGGCTCAGGCGGTACGAACCGTTGTCCGGTGAAATGAAGCGGATCGGGCGGCCCAGCGCCGTGGCGATGCGCTCCATGATGTGCTGGCACGGCTGGCCGGCCGTCTGGCTGCCCGGATAATTCTGGCCCGCATAACGTTGCGGCTCGAACGGCAGTTCAAGTGCCTGGGCGCGCCAGGCGGCGGGGTCCGGCAGGAAGTTGTCGATAATGCGCATGTCAGTTTCACGCACGAACTCTTGCAGTTCCTCCGATACCGCCAGCCGGCTCAGCTGCTCGGGTTTGTCCGGGTTCGGGCTGGCGAAGCCGACGCGGCAGGTTTGCGCCAGCTCGGGGTGCAGCGCCAGCGCCTTGTCGTAGCGGTCCTGCGCCAGTTCGGCCTGGTTGCTGCGGTAATACATCTCCGCCAGGCCCTGCAGGTTCTGCCAGCGCCCGGGGCGCAGCGCGTGCGCGCGTTCCAGCTCAAGGATCGCCTCGGGCAGGCGCTGGCGGGCCAGCAGCAGCTCGGCGTGGACGATGGCGTAGTCATGTTCGCCGGGCGCCAGCCGCGCCGCTTCGGCATAGCTGGCCAGGGCTGCCGCGCCATCGTTGCCGCGCATCACGTTGCCGAGGTTGTAGTGGAACAGGGCGTTATCAGGTTGCTGTTTCAGCGACAGTTTCAGCAGGCCCAGGCCGATGGTGGGCTGGCCCAGTTCCAGCATCGCCAGTCCCTGGAAATGCTGGGCCGCCATCAGCTTGGGATCGGCCTTATAGGCCGCCTGGTAGGCATTGATCGCCTCGATCAGCTTGCCCTGCTGGTGCAGTTGACGGCCCTTGGCCAGTTGTTGTTCCGCCAGTGTCTGTTCGCCCATGTCTCGCTCTCGATGTAATTGCCGATTAGTGTAACTGCAAGCAGCGAAGACGTGAACCCGAACAGAGGCTGGGGTCGGACCCTCAGGGTCCGACCCCAGTACTCGACCTTGGGTTAAATCACTTGTTGAACCGGAATTTCTTCGCCATTGAGCTTGATTGCCACCTTGACGATCTGCGCCTTGACCTGGCGCGCCGACATGTCCGCTTCCTGGGCGTAGGCATACACGATGATGGCAAAATTCTTGTAGCTGCTGCGCGCCGCTTCGATCTTGCGCGCCGCCTCCTGGTCCACCTTCAGCATGCCGTAGCCGTCGCCGTTACTGAAGCCCAGCTTGTAGTCGCTGTTGTCGTACATGTAGTAATAGGTGCCGGCCTCGGCGAACTTGGCCGGGAAGGCGCCCTTGTCCATCGCGTACGGCGACAGCGCGCCCTGGCCGTTGATCTGGTAGCGCAGGTAGCGTTTGGCCTTCGCTTCGCTGACCTTGGCGTCGATCTGCGGCTTGATGGCGTCGAGCACTTCCTGCTTGCGGAAGGCGTCGTCGGTGCTCGTGTATTCGCGCGAGATGCGCTGCGCCACGGCGGCGTAGTCGGGCGGCACGCCGGACAGCGCGATATAGCTGTACATCAGCTGGTTGCCGCTGGTGATGTCGACATAGCTGGCGGCGGGTGTGGCCGGATCGGCTTGCGGCAGGCTGGCGGCCGCGGCTTTCACCTGCGCCTTGGCGGCCAGGTCGGCGGTGCTGGTGGCGACCGGTTTTGACGCATCAGGCGTGGCGGTATCGGTTTCCTTCTTGCCGCAGGCGGACAGGATCAGGGCGATGGCGAGCAGGGCGGGCAGGGTGCGTTTCATGATGGTTTTCCTTGAATGGATGATTGAATGAGAATGGGGTGAATCAGTTGATGCTTTTGCGTTTGTATTCGCCGTAACCGAAGCCGGCCAAAATTGCTGCCGCAGCGATGACCAGGTAAAAGCCGATGCCGAACGACAGGCCCTGCCACACTTGCGCCAGCATCTCGCTGGCCATCTGGTCGGCCATGCGGGCGGCGCGCGCGCCGAGCATGGCGCTCATGCCGTTCATGGCGTCACCTGCCTGGCTGACCGCGCCCTTGATCTTGAAGAACAACAAGCTGGTGTGGATCACGATAAACAGCAGCGGCGCGCACTTGCCCAGTGCCGCTTTCGGGTTGCTGCTGGCCATGGTGGCAAAGCAGGCGGCAATCGACAGCAGGAAGAAGAACTGGGCCGAGGTGAAACCGCCGGCGCCGCTGCGGCCAAAACTTTCCAGGCTGTCGGTGGACAGGCCCAGCAGTTGCCAGTAGCTGTGCGAGACGGTGGCAAACAGGCGCATGCCCAAGGTGTTGAAGACAAAGGCGCCGGCCACCAGCACGCCGATCGCGCCCAGCACCTTGATGCCCAGCGTGGAGACGGCATTGCCCCACACCTGCTGCCCCTTGTCGCGCGCCAGCCTGGCGGCGCCGGCCATGTCTTCCTGCGTGATTTGCTGCGTGGGGACGAGGGTCAGGCTGTCGATGGCGCCGGCGTCATTGAAGCGCACGTCGACCACGGCGTTGATGGCCGGCGCCGTGTCGGAGCGCCAGTGGCTGGCGATATCGAAGGTATATTGCACGCCAGCCACGCTGACGGAACCCTGTCCGCTCGGTTGATAGGCGAGGATGCGGCCCCGTGCGGCCGGGGTCGAGGTTGGCGTGGTTTGCGGTGCTGTGTGCATGGTGTACTCCCTGGAATTGGCATGCTTGATTGCATGTACCCTCACATAACGAGGGGGCCTCCGGGAAATACAAAATTATTTTGCGATTATTTTGGCTGCGATTCCACTTAGCAAAAGGCTCGTTGCGCGATGTCCTAAATCCTGCCTATCTACGTCATTTTCGACATGGCGATATGGCCCTACCATGTCTTCACGCAATCTTGCCAACCCAACCGGGGATTTCATCATGACGCAGACATATCAAGGCACGGCGCTCATTACTGGCGCTTCTTCGGGCATCGGCGCCCTCTACGCCGAACAACTGGCGCAACAAGGCTACGACCTGATCCTGGTGGCGCGCGACCGCGTCCGCCTCGATGCGCTCGCCGCGCGCATCACCACGGCAAGCCGGCGCACGGTCGAGGTATTGGCCGCCGACCTGGCCGACGCCGCGCAGCGCGCCGTCGTCGAAGCCAAGCTGCGCGACGACGCCAGCATCACGCTGCTGGTCAACAATGCCGGCGTCGGCACGCACACGCCGCTGCTCGACAGCGACGTCGGGCGCATGGAACAGATGATAGACCTGAACGTCACCGCGCTGACCCGCCTGACCTATGCGGCCATCCCCGGCTTCGTGGCGCGCGGCAAGGGCGGCATCATCAATATCTCGTCCATCGTGGCGATCGCGCCGGAAGTGCTCAATGGCGTGTATGGCGGCAGCAAGGCGTTCGTGCTGGCCTTCACGCAGTCGCTGCACCACGAACTGGCCGGCAAGGGCGTGCGCGTGCAGGCCGTGCTGCCGGGCGCCACCGCCACCGATTTCTGGGCCACCGGCGGCCTGCCGCTGGAACACCTGCCGGCCGATATCGTCATGCGCGCCGACGACCTGGTGCGCGCCGCGCTGGTCGGCTTCGAGCGGGCAGAGCTTGTCACCATTCCATCGCTGCAGGACGCCGCGCACTGGGACGCCTATGACAGCGCGCGCAAGGCCCTGGCGCCGCACCTGTCGACCAGCACGCCGGCAGCACGCTACGCCGCCATCTGATTGCCCACCCCAACACCGAACAAGGACACGACATGAAACTGACAGACAACACCATCTTCATCACCGGCGGCGCCTCGGGCATCGGCCGCGGCCTGGCGGAAGCCTTCCATCAGCGCGGCAACAAGGTGATCATCGGCGGGCGCCGCAAGGCCTTGCTGGAGCAGGTGGTGGCCGCCAATCCCGGCATGGAGGCGATCGAGCTGGACGTGGCCGATCCTGCCAGCATCGACGCCGCGGCGCAGACGCTGATGGCACGCTATCCGTCGCTCAACGTGCTGGTCAACAACGCAGGCATGATGCCGTTCGACGATGCAAGTGGGGTGCTGGACGATGCCCAGACGCGCACCCTGGTCGATACCAATTTGCTGGGGCCAATCCGCCTGGCTTCGGCGCTGATCGAACACCTGAAGCGCCAGCCCGAGGCGACCATCATCCATAACACTTCGGTACTGGCCTTTGTGCCGCTGGCGGCGACGGCCGTGTATTCGGCCACCAAGGCCGCCCTGCATTCCTACGCCATGTCGCAGCGCTTCATGCTGCGCGACACCAGCGTGAGGGTGCAGGAGATCGCGCCGCCCTGGGTCGATACCGACCTGATCAAGAAGAGCGGCGATCCGCGCGCCATGCCGCTCGATGCCTTCATTGCCGAAACCATGCAGGGGCTGGCGTACGATGGCGAAGAGGTCGTCGTCGCGGCCATCGAGGGTTTTCGCGCTAATCCCGGCCCTGGCGAGTATGCCCTGTTCAACGGCTTCAACGCTGACATGACGGTCAACCCCATCCCTGTCTGAACGCCTGGCGCGGCCGCCTGATGCAGGCCGTGCCTTTTCCATGAGCCTGGCCATGCCCGAAATCGCTTCCCCTCCAACCGCCACGGCGCCGGTCGCCGGCCCTGGCGGCTCCTTGTATCCGGCGCTGTTTTTCGCGCTGGGCACCTTTGCCATCGGCACCGAAGGTTTCATGATCGCGCCGCTGTTGCCGAAGATGGCCGCCGATTTCGGCATGAGCGTCTCCGCTGTTGCCACGCTGGTGGTGGCGTTTACGCTGGCGCTGTCTCTGAGTTCGCCTGTCACCACCCTGATGAGCGGGCGCCTGAACCGGCGCGATACGCTGCTGCTGGCGATCGGAGTATTTACCGCCGCCAACGTGATGGCGGCCTGCGCGGCCGGCTTCAACAGCTTGCTGGCCGCGCGGGTCGCGATGGCGGTGGCGGCAGGCCTGTATGTGCCCAACGCCAATGCGCTTGCCGGCGCGCTGGCAGGGACCGAACGGCGCGGCCGCGCGCTGGCTATTGTCAGCGGCGGCATGACGATGGCCATCGCGCTCGGCCTGCCGCTGGGCGCGCTGGTAGGGCACGCCTGGGGATGGCAAGCGACCTTCCTGGCAGTCGCGGTGATGGGCGCGGTGGCCTTTGCCGGCATCCTGGCCGGCGTGCCGCGCCACGGCGCAGGCACGCCTGCGGTGGCCGGCATCGCCGAGCGCATCGGCATGATCGAGCAGCCGCAGGTGCGCCGCCTGCTGGCGGTCACGCTGTTCTGGTCTGTCGGCGCCTACACCTGCTATCCGTATATCGCGCCCTACCTGAGCGCCGTGCTGGGCTATGGCGAACGCGGCATCAGTGCCACCGTCACGCTGTGGGGCGTGTTTGCCGCGCTTGGCGTGCTGACCGGCGGCGTGTTCAACGACCGCTTCGGCGCCCGGCGCGTGGTGCCTGTTGCGCTGCTCCTGCTGGCGGCGTCATTCTGGCTGCTGGCGGGGGCCACCCTGCTGGCGCCCGCCGTGGCGCAATCGCCGGTGCTGCTGGCGGTGGCGCTGTGGGGCTTCAGCGTATGGGCGTTTTTTCCGGCACAGATGGCCAGGCTGATCGCCGCAGGGCAGGCCGGGCAGGCGCCGCTGGTGTTGTCGCTCAACACCTCGACCATGTACCTGGGCTTTTCCATCGGCAGCGCGATCGGCGCTGGCATCCTGCACACGGGCGCCCTGTGGGGCATCGGCCTGTTTGCGGGCGGGTCGGTGCTGGCCGCCTTGCGGCTGGCTGCAGCGCGCTCCTGAACGCTGCTAGACGCGCGCCTCGCGCCGCAGCGATTGCGGCGCAACGCCGAAGCCGCGCACGAACGCTTCGCGCAGGTGGCGCCGATCGCGAAAGCCGGTTTCGCGCGCGATGATTTCCAGCGGGTGCCGGCTTTGTTCGATCATCAGGCGCGCCGCTTCCAGGCGCAGTCCTTCCAGCGCCTTGGCCGGCGACTGCCCGGTCTCGGCGGTAAACACGCGGCTGAACTGGCGCGGACTGAGGTTGGCGTTCTCGGCCAGTTCCTCGACGCTCACGGCCCGGTGCAGGTTCTTGCGCGCATAGCTGAGCACATTCTGGATGCGGTCCGACTTGGGCGACAGCTGCAGCAGTTCCGAGTGCTGTGTCTGCCCGCCCGAGCGGCGCTGATGCATCACCATCTTGTGCGCGACGGTGCGCGCGACCTCGTTGCCCAGGTCTTTTTCCACCAGCGCCAGCGCCAGGTCGAGACCGGCGGTCATGCCGGCCGAGGTCCATACCGGTCCGTCGACCATGTAGATGCGGTCCTGTTCGACGCTGGCGCCCGGGTGCCGCTGCTGCAGCGTGCGGCCATAGGCCCAATGCGTGGTGACGCGGCGCCCGTCCAGCAGCCCGGCCTCGGCCAGCGGAAACGCGCCGGTGCAGATGCCGGCCACGCGGCGCCAGATAGCGGCATGCCGGAGAAAATCGACCAGCTCGGCCGGCGTCGGATTGCCCAGCGGATCGGTGACGCCGAGCACCACCAGCGTATCGAGCCGCTCCGCTTCGCCGATGGCCTTGCACGAGACGGTCACGCCCATCGAGGAGCGCACGCCGCCCGCCTGCATCGCGTATTGCTCGACCACGTAGTAAGGCTGCTCCAGCACGGCGTTGGCAAATTCGAACACCGATTGCGTGCCCAGCGCCAGCATCTGGAATCCGTCTGTCAGCAGGTAGCCTATCCGATGCATGCTTTGCTCCAGGTTGAATATAAGGGTGAGACGATGTCGCTGCTTATTTTTTGGGCGGCTGCATCAGGTCCTTGGCGGCGCCCTGGTAATCCTTCATCAGCCCCATGAACGCATCCTGCAGATGGCGCGCCGCTTCCTGCGGCGGCGCGCCGGTGCGCCGCGCCAGGTCGAACTTGTAGGCATGGGCCGGGCTGTAGCCGGCCTGCGAGGCGGCGTCGAGCAGCACGCCGGCGCGTTTCAACGAAGCCGGGTCGCCCTTGACCATCAGCAGTTCGGCCAGGTAGGTCTGCGCCACCGGGAAGTCTTTCGCGGCGGCTTTTTCCAGCCACTGCATGCCCGCTTTTGGCTGCCTGATGCCGGCGTCGCCGCCGCCGATGCCATAGCCGAGGGCCGTCAGCGCCACCAGGTCGCCGGCGCGGGCGCGCTTTTCCAGCTGCTGGCGCGGGAACGGGCGCGCCGCGATCTGCATGCGGATTTCATAGTTGATGTCCTGCAGCACATTGCCGGGCCAGACCTTGGCGCCGCTGGCCGCCATTGGCTTGGCCGGCATGGCGGCAGGGCTGGACGGCGCCGGCGCGCGCACGCCGCCATTGCCGTTCGAGGCCAGCACGGCCGGCGACGGCTCCGGCGTTACCTTGCCGCTGCCCGTGTTCAGCACCAGCCGCGCCGAGGTTTCGCCGAACGACACGCGCGGCTTTTGCACGTCGTGCGTCATGGTGGCCACGCGCGAGGCCACCTGCGAGAACAGCTCGCCCATCGACAAACCCGGTGCGTCGAGCGCGTCGAGCAGGGCGCTGGTGTAGGGGCTGTTGCGCGAATCGGGTGACCAGAAGTCGCGCGCCAGCGCGCCGGGGCCGGCCGAATAGGCGATCACCACGCCGCGCGGCGCGCCGGTGTCGGCAAAGCCGAGGCTGGCCGCGCCGTTGCCATCGACGGGCAGTTGCTGGCCGCCGCGCGTGTATTCCGCGCGGCAGGCGTCGAGGATCAGCACGGCGCCGCGCGCGCCGCTGCGCTGCAAGTCGCCGGCCAGGCTGGCCACCGAGACGCCCTGCGCCTGGATCGCGCTGCTGCTGAGGGCATTCATGTTGGCGCCGATCGGCAGCACGTAATTGGCTTCGCCGGCCTGGGCGCCATGGCCGGCATAGAACATCAGCGCGATATCGGCGCCGCGCGCTTTGGTGGAAAATGCGGCAGAAGCCTGCTGCAATTGCCGCGCATCGATATCGAGCCGCAGCTCCACCTCGAAGCCCAGCCGGCGCAAGCGCTCGGCCATGGCGCGCGCATCGTTGGCGGGATTGAGCAGCGGCTGCGGGTAGGCGGCATTGCCGATCACCAGCGCGATGCGCTTGCCCGGAGGGGGCACGGCCACGGCGGCGTGCGCCAGGCCGGCTTGCAAGAAAACAAGGGTCAACAGCAGCAGGATCAGGCGGCGCATCGGTCTCTCGAAGGTGTTATGTGAGTAACAAAAAGTTAGCGATTTCCACATCAATATGAGAAAATTGCCCGTATGCATTTTACCTTACTGACAAGTTTTGCTTGCCAGGCAAGCGTATTTCTTCCAGGCCGCACGCATGAGCACCTCATGCCGCGCGCCGCCACACACGATCGGACCGGCTTTGCAATCGGAACAATTTGAACGTATCCAGGATTTCTGGAGCCGCCGCCAGCAGCTGACGCAAGGTGAACTGGCCGAGTTTTATCAACGCACCCTGGCCGCCCTGGCGCCATGCCGTCCCCGCGAAGCGGCCTCGCTCGGCGACTCGCTGGCCGACCTGCGCCACCAGTTCTTTATCGAAAAAGTGCTGGGCAGCGAGAGTACCTCGGTGCCGCTGCACACCGGCGCACTGTACCTGTATTTCAAGCGCTTCATTATCGACCAGTTGCGCAAGCAGTCCGATGGCGGCGATGAGCACGAGAGCTGTGACTTGCAGGCACCCGACGCCTATGCGGCGGCGCTGCGCGACTACCAGCTGACGCCGCAGCTGGTGCGCGATGCCGCCGACGCCTTTATCGCCACCTTGCCCGATGACCTGATCCTGCTGCTGCGCCATTGCGGTTGCGGCGGCATGCCGGTCAGGGAGCTGGCCGAGCAGATCGCCTCGGCCCACTACCACAGCGGCAAGCTGGGCCTGGTGCACAAGCAGAAGGGCGACGCCGACAGCGCGGCGCGCCAGCTGGTCCAGCCGGCTCACCGCGCCACCTTGCTGGGCGCGTGGGTATTGAACCTGCTGAAACTGCGCGTGGGCGACACCTTGAGCCCGCCCGATATCGCCGCCGCGCAAATAGTTTTGGATATTTTGTGCCTGGCCGCGTTAAGTGGGCATATGGATCCCGCATCCACCGAACCGAACATGAATGAAAGGCCACAGCCATGACTGCGCTGACGCCCTCGCTGGCCATCGTTGCCGCCCGTCTGGAAACGGCTCCTTCTTCCACCGAGCTGCTGCCGGAAGACGTGATCGCCGGCGACACCCCCGACTGGCGCAGCATCGCCGTGCCGCCCCATCTGCTGGCACGCTTTGCGCGCCGCAGCGATGCGGCAGTCCTGGCTCACCGCCCGATCGGCGGCGGCCAGATCCATCTGCTGGCCCGCCGGCCCGGCTTTGGCGCCGTGCTGCTCGACGGCTGGAATCCGGCCCAGGGACGCTGGCGCGGCTGGCTGGTAACGCCCGACGCGGCCTACGCCGACGCCTGCGCGCTGGTGGTCGAAGAGCGCGATGCGCCGGCCGATCCGCGCGCCGGCATGGTGCTGTGCGATATGCCGCTCGACGTGGCCGTGACCGACCTGGGCGCCTGCCTGGGCGTGTTCAGCCAGGACCGCCTGCAGGCGGCGCGCTGGCTTGAACTGCATGGCCGCGACAACGCCGCCGCAGCGGCTCCCGGCGTGGTGGCCCGTGTCGCCGTGCCGGGCGGCTATGCACTGACCGGCACGCCGCTGGGCGAATCGGCCAAGGACGGCCGGCACCCATACCGCCAGATATTGCGCGAAGGCTTGCAGCAGTTGCAGATTGCCTCCGCCACGCCTGCCACAGCGCCGGCAACGGCGCCGGCGATACCGCTCATACCTGCCGCACCGGTGAAGGCGGCGAATGCCTCGCGCTGGCTGAAGATGATTACCGCCGTGGCCGCCAGCGTGATGGTGGCGCAATCGGTGTGGCTGTTCCTGCCGAGAGACGCGGCCATCGTCGACAACGCCGAGTATCGCGGCGGCGGCAGCGGCGTCGAGACGGGCAAACGCATCCGCGTGCTGTTCCGCGCCGATGCCAGCGAAGCGGACATCCGCACCTGGCTGCAGCGCGAGCAGCTGGAAATCGTCAGCGGTCCGGATACCCTGGGCGCCTTCACGCTATTGACACGCGACCGGCAGAAAATCTTGCCGCCGCCAGGCCCGGGCAATCCGCTGGCCGTGATCAATCCGTAAATAGACAAGATAAAGAAAGCAAGCGACATGAATACGTACAAGAACTTTGCATCCGCACACTGGCGCAAACTGGCCACTGCCGTGGCCGCCGGCCTGCTGCTGACGGGCTGCGCCATGCAGCCGAACGGACGCGGCGGCGTGCTGATGAGCGTCGACACGGCCGAACTGTTCGGCACGCCGGTTTCCACCTTCAGGCTGCGCGACGGCACCGAGGGTACTTTGCGCAAGGACCCGCAGGGCAAGTTCTCGATCAAGCTGTCGCAGGCGTTTCGCGTGGTGCCGCTGGCAAACGCCATCACGGCGCGCGTGGCGCGCGTGGAAAATGTCGGCGAGCGCACGGTAGTGATCGTGGAAACCCAGGAGCGCGGCTGCGCCTACCGCTACGAGGTGCTGGCGTTCCAGGGCACCGATGTGTTGCAATGGACCATCGGCAACTGCAAGGACCGCCCGCGCGTGGAGCTGGCGCAGGACGCCAGGTCGCTCAATATCGATTTCCCGAACTACAACCAATTGTCGCGCCAGATCTATACGGACAACCGCCTGCTCAATACCAGCGTGCCGGTGCCGCCCGGCGTCAATACGCGCCTGGTGCCGTTTGCCGACGATGCGCTGCGCGGCACCGGCCCGGCGATTGTCAACCTGCCGGCCGGCGATGGTCCTGGCCGCGTGATCCCGGCCGCGCCGGCTGCCGCACCGGCGCCGGTGGCTGCGCCCAAAGCCACCACCCGCAGCACCGCCAAGGCGCGGCGCCAGGATGCGCCGGCCAAGGCGGCCACGCCGGCCATCAGCCTGCCGCAGCCGCGCGCCGCAGCCGCGCCGGCCCCGGCCGCCGCACCGATGATCTTCCAGGCCGAAGAGATCAAGCCGGTCGTGATCGACCTGAGGAAATAAGATGGCAGCGAGCTTGCGCAGTCTGCAGATCCGGCAGACCCTGATCCTGATCGCCCTGACCATCGTCTACCTGTGTTTCGAGCTGGGCTTCAATGCCCGCCTGCTCGACGTGGTGGGCGGCGACGTCACGCCGCACGCCGTGGAAGACGTGGAGTTCTACGGCCGCAGCCTGTCGGGCATTGCCGCCGCGCTGGTGGTGCTGCAGCTGATGTGGCGCCGGCGGCTGAAAAATGGCGGCAAGGATGGCAGTGGCCCCAGCTGGAAGCAAATCATCGTGTGGTGCTCATTCACGGCGGTCCTGGTGTTCATGGTGCTGAAAACCTTCGTGACAGTGCTGGTCAATACGCGCGACGCGGAATTTCGCCGCATGGCCTTCAACACCACCCTGATGCAGCGCTCGCTGGTGGCCGGCAGCCTGCAATTGCAGGGCCTGGTCGATGATCCCACGCTGTTTGCCAAGCCCGAAGGCAAGGCCTTCCTGGCGCTGTTTCCGTTTTTGGCCGTTTCGGTCGGCCATCTCGATGAGCGCATGGAACCGGCCAAGGAACAGTTGATCAGTTTTAATGTACGCAAGATCGCCGGCGGCGCCGCCGGTTACTACGAGAAATATCAGGAGGCGATCAAGGAAGTGCACGAGCGCTGGAAACTATATACGGGCGTGATTCCCGACGACGATCCGGGCTTGCGCCAGGAGCAGGAAAAGGCCTGGAACGATTACCGGCAAAGCCTGTCGCGCCATGGCTGGCGGCCTGAATCCGTGCCCGCCCGCCGGCGCGCAGCGGTGGTCAACAGCGTGCGCAAGAAGGTGCCGGTGCCGGCCAACTGGCACCCGGCCGACCAGTTCTCGTTCCGCCTGGCCGTCAAGCGCCGCTATGCATCGGAAGCGGCCAGCAAGGGCGTGACCGTCAAGGGCGACCGCATTCCGCCGGGCCTGTCGTTCCCGGCCTTCGTGGCGCGCCCCGGCATCCAGTCCGTGCTGCGCGACGGGCCGGACGGGGGCGACGGCAGCGAAAAAAGCAAGGGACTGCGATTGCCGAAAGGCGCGGTGGTGCAGGATGCGTATGGCAGCCCGGCCGAATTCAGCCGCCTGTTCGACCAGTTCGTGGCGCGCCAGACGGCCGAACGGCTGGTCGAATACCGCGCCAGCCGCGTCGACTTTGAAGGAGGCGGCAAATACTTTGAAGAAGGCAAGGAAGCCTCGCGCGCGGCCATCGTGCCGCCGGTCGCGCTGTTCTTTTCCCTGCTGGGCGCCATCGGCCACTTCTCGAAACTGCTGTACCTGATCGCTACCGTGGGCCTCCTGGTGCTGGCCGCGCGCCGCGGCGAACAGGCGGGCGAGGATGGCCAGCTGAGCCGCCGCTCGGCGTGGATCGCCACCGGCGTGCTGGCTGGCGCCTTCCTGGGAACCTGGGGCATCTTTACCCTGTCGGACAATAATGTCACGCGCAGCGAACTGTTCCGCCAGATGCTGGACTGGAACCGCCAGGCCGACGCCGACAGCACGCGCTGGGGCATCGCCGGCAAGGGCCTGCTGGCCAATTTCACGCATGTGGTGGCGGTGGGGCAGGGCTACAGCTATCCCGTCAATGAAGCAATTCGCATCAATATTTTGCAGGGAATGGAATATGGTTATCACCCGGAAAAAAAATAAGCTTGTCGCGCTGGCGCTGCTGCTGGCCATGATGGGCAGCGCGCAGGCCGAATGCCTGGGCATCAAGGTGCAGGCCCACCGTGGCGCAGGCAACGCCCCGGAAAACTCGCTGAGCGCCTTGCGCAATGCCTATTTCGGCAACTGGGATGGCGTCGAGACCGACTTGCAACTGCTCGGCGACGGCAGCTGGGTGGTGCACCACGATGTGCTGACGGGCAGGGTGGTCGATGCGGGATCGCCGCTGCCGGTGCGGCAGATGAACGCCGGACAATGGCGCGCGGCCAGCATGAAGAACCGCGGCGTGACCACTGCCGAGACGCCGCCATTCGTGACCGACATCGCCGACCTGGCCACGCCGTTTCCCGCCAAGACGCTGAATGCCGAGATCAAGGACGTCGTGCCGTCGTGCCTGCCGATCGACGGACTGGTCAGCCAGCTGCGCGCCGGCATCAGGCACGGCAACTGGTTCCTCACGTCCGCCGTGCCGAACAACCTGATGTGCGCGCGCCGCGCCGACCCGCAGGGCTATCTGGGCCTGATCGTGTTCGACGCGCGCAACGCACAGGCGGCCGGCGCCAACCGCGTCAGCCGCTTTATCGCCAACAATGCGCGCGCACCGAAGCTCGACAAGCCGTGGCTGCAGCGCGTGCAGCAGCAGATCGGCATGCCGGTCGGCGTGCATGTCGATGCGCGCAGCCTGGACGCCAATCCGAATCTGCTGGCCGACGCGGCCGGCCTGAACATGCCCGTGTTCGTGTATGCGGTCGATGGCGACTCGGCCCTGGCCGCATCGTTGCTGCGCGCGCAAAAACGCAGCCATCGCTGGCCCAGCGGGGTGATACTCGATGGCGGCAGCGATGCGTTTTGCGCGATGCTGCAATAACGCATAAGACGGCCGGGGTCAGGCCCCCACACACGTTAACGCCGAGCCTGGAGTTGGCGGTGGCAGGGGTCTGACCCCGGATTTACCGCACCGCACCATCGATTTTGTTTGCATCCGGCGCGCCGCTGGCTTATAAATGTAATCGATTACATTTTTTGAAGAACGCCATGCCGCCAGTCGTCCCTTCCGTCATTCCTGCCGAGTCCGCCGTCTCGATCAGCGCCGTCGCCGCCCATGCGGGCGTGTCGGTGGCGACCGTGTCGCGCGTGATGAACGAGCAGAGCGGGGTGCGGGCGCCCACGCGCGACAAGGTGCTCGCTTCCGTCGCCAAGCTGGGCTACCGCATGAACCATCTGGCGCGCAGCCTGCGCACGGCCGAGAGCCGCATGCTGCTGACCATGGTGCCCGACGTGGGCAACCCGTTCTATGCGCAGATCGTGCGTGGCATCGATACGGTGGCGCGCGATCACGGCTATTTCGTGCTGCTGTGCGACACGGGCGCCGACGAGGGCCGCGAGCGTTCCTATTTTGATTTGCTGCGCATGCACCGCGCCGATGGCGCCATCTGCCTCGATCCCGATACGGTGCAGCATGCGCTGTCGCATGAATCAATCAGCCTGCCGTGGGTGGCCTGCTGCGAATTCGATCCCGGCGTGGCGGTGCCGTATGTGGGCATCGACAACCACCGTGCCGCGTCCGACGCGGTGGCGCACCTGCTGTCGCGCGGGCATACGCGTATCGGCCTGATCAATTCCGACGAACGCTATCTGTATGCGCGCCAGCGCCAGCAGGGGTACCTGGACACGCTGGCAGCCGCCGGCGTGCCGGTGCAGCCGCAATGGATGCGCACCGTGCAAAGCCTCGACTACGAGGCCGGCACGCAGGCCACGCTGGACATGATGGCGCAGCCGGACGCGCCCACGGCCATCTTTGCCGTCTCCGACACGCTGGCCATCGGCGTCCTGAGCGCGCTGCGCCAGCTGAAGCTGCGGGTGCCCCAGGACGTGGCCGTGATCGGCTTTGACGATATCGCGATCGCCGCGCAGATCGCTCCCGGTCTCACCACGATTGCGCAGCCGATGCGCGAACTGGGCGAGACGGCCGCGCGGCTGCTGTTGCAGCGGCTGGGCGATCCCGCCGCGCAGGTGCCGGGGGTGCTGTTGCAACACAATCTGGTGTTAAGGGGGAGTGCATAGTGAGCGTTGCCGTCAGGTTTGAGGCGATCTGCAAGGACTTCGGTCCGGTGCGGGTCTTGCATGGCGTCAGTTTCGACCTGTCGCCGGGTCGCGTGTATGGTTTGCTGGGCGAAAACGGCGCCGGCAAGTCCACGCTGATGAAGATACTGGCCGGCTATGAGCCGGTCAGCGAAGGGCAGTTATTGATC